>JAUXBD010000325.1 GCA_030619585.1 Desulfobacteraceae bacterium | reverse complement strand
GCCAGTCCTGATATTTGCTCATCCTGAAAAAATAGTTGGATTCCTTGAAAATTTCGGGTTCGGTTTCATGGTCAGGGCATTTACCCTCAACAAGTTCGCGCTTAGTGTAAAACCTTTCGCAGCCAACACAGTACATCCCTTCGTACTCACTAAAATAGATGTCACCTGAATCATAAATTCTTTGAAGGATCTTACCGACCAGTTCCATATGGTCTTTATCAGTTGTGCGTACGAAATAGTTGAGGTTTATATCAAGCTTGGGCCAAAGCTCTTTGTAAAGCCCGCTGATCTCGTCCACATAAGCTTTTGGCGTTAAGTTCTCTTTTCCCGCAGCTTCTGCTATCTTATCCCCATGCTCATCCGTACCGGTGAGTAAAAAAGTTTCGGCCCCTTTCATGGAAAAAAACCGGCCGGCAATATCTGCGATAATCGTTGTGTAGGCATGGCCCAGATGAGGTTTTGCATTCACATAGTAGATCGGTGTTGTTATGTAAAAAGGATCAGTCATTTTTCTTTTGCTCGTCTTTTATAATGTGATCAATTGAGATCTCTTTTTCTATCCCGTCATCAAACTTTACGGTCACCCTGTTGCAGACAACATTGTGCCTTACCACTCGGCCCTTTCCGCTGGTGGTGTTTACCATTTTACCTATTTTGGGGATCGCCTCCTTTAATTTCAGGTAGGTTTTATTTTCAAAGGTAAGGCAACACATCAGCCTTCCGCACTGCCCAGATATCTTGGTGGGGTTTAATGACAAACCCTGCTCCTTTGCCATACGTATTGAAACAGGGTCAAACTTTTCAATAAAGGAGCTACAGCAGAGCTCCCTTCCACATCTTCCAACTCCACCGCACATCTTGGCCTGGTTCCTTATTCCCACCTGCCGCATCTCAATTCTAGTTCGGAACTCATTAACAAGCATCTTTACAAGCTGACGAAAATCAACACGGCCCTCTGCTGTAAAAAAAAATGTGAGCTTAGCAGCTTCGAAATTGCTCTCAACAGAAAACAGGCGCATTTTAAGCCCAAGTTCTTTAATAGACGTAAGGCAATACTGCCGTGCGCTCTCTTCCAGACCAGCGTTGCTTTCCAATTGACGTAGATCCTCATCACTGGCCAGCCGAAAAACCTTTTTTAGGGGATTCTTTAAGACCTTTTCCTCTTCAGGTACAGGCGGGCTTACAACCAGGCCAAAACCTAAGCCCTGTTCAGTTGAGACTATAACCTGGTCTCCACATTTAAGCACAAAGGCTCCACTGTCAAAGTCATATATTTTGCCCGCAGGCTTAAATCTTATTCCAACTACCTTTCCCATAAACTACCTTATCGGGTGTAATCCATCAGGCTGTCATCTTTAGTGAATTTTACTGCAAAACCTTTATCCAGCCACAAAAGCACAAAGCAAATATATCGATTCTATAGCTGAGCAAGGCGCATAAGCATAATTTCCAGGGTCAATCGCAAATTTGCGTTTGCATCAATTTTTCTTTGCGCCGTTCTAACAGCTTCAATTTTTGAAACCAGGGATTCCACACTCTCCTGTAATGAAATTTTCTTAATTTTATCTGAAAGATCACTGTTTACTATCTTCTCAGGATAGTACTTATGAATCACCAGATCTCTTAACCAGGTTACTATAACATCAAGGACTTCTGTTATGGCATCTTTTTTTTTGGATAACTTCTCAGCAAGGGCCAAAAGAGAACCAATCGGCCTTGAAGATAGGGCGCAAGCCTCATCAATCAGCCAGTTTCTTCTTATTAACCAGTATCTCGGTCCACCGGGCCCCTGGGCCATCTGTTGTGCCTTTGATAGGCTGCCATCTGCCATTTTTGAATAAATTTTTCTCTCGCCATTATTAAAATCATAATTCTTTTCAAGAAAGGATTCTATACATTCACAGGATACCGGATTAAACATGATCTGCTGGCAGCGGGACAAAATAGTTGGAAGAAGATCGGACTTTTGAAGTGCTGTAAGTATAAAAACAGTACGGTTTGGCGGTTCCTCCAGCATCTTGAGCAGGGCATTTCCCGCCTCTTTATTCATGGCATGAGCACCGGCTATAATTACAAAACGGTTCTTTGCTTCATAGGGTTTCAGGGCAAGAGTATTGCAAAGCGTCCTAATTTGGCCTATCTTTATAAGAGAGCCAGATGGCTTAATTGAAATAATATCAGGGTGGTTACCTGAAAGGATTTTCCTGCATGATCTGCACCTGCCACATGGATCTGCTGTATAATGCAGATCCATACTGTCATTGGCAGTGATTTCCCCGTTTGGTAAAAGGTAATCTTTCTTCCCGGCACAGTTACATGCCATGGCAAATATCCCGGCAGCAGTCAATTTGCCGACCCCGTTTGGCCCTACGAAAAGAAGAGCATGGGGGATGGTCCCCTTACTAAGTAGAGAGGTTAAAAGTTGTACAGGCAGCTTCTGGTCTATTAGAGTATTAAACCCAAAAGCTTCAAATCCGGACATTGTTTCAAACCCAGGAGCAGATTTAATAATCCACTCGCTCCTTTAATTCCTTGCCGCATTTGAAAAACGGAAGTTTTTTAGGTTTGATGGAAACCTTTTCCCCTGTTTTAGGGTTCCGCCCTGTATAGCTTTTATACTTCTTCACAAAGAAACTACATAAGCCGCGAATTTCAACACGCTCACCTGCAGCCATGGCGTCTGCCATAGAATCGAAAAATATCTGGATAACCTTAGCCGCATCAGATTTTGAAATGTTCGCCTCGGTTTTCAAAGCAGAGATTAACTCCAGTTTATTCATTTGACCTCCTTTTCAAAATTATCATAACAATCTGTTGTAAAAATTATATTAGTAAACATAACCTGATAAAAAGTCAAGCACTTATGACAATATTTTTGGCAAAAGTTCAATATCATCCTCATCAACAT
>JAUXBD010000286.1 GCA_030619585.1 Desulfobacteraceae bacterium | reverse complement strand
GGTAGTCGTTAGTTTAATGACACAGAAACCGGACTATCAGGCGATTGAAGGATTTGTTTGGCGTAAAGAAATGATTAAGCCTGAAGATGACGAGAAAAAAGTTCCTCTTTATATGCGGTTATGGGTATGGATATTGATCGCCGCGATGGGTATGGCATTCTGGTACATTAGATTTTGGTAATTGATAAAAAGGAACATTATGGAAAAGTCAAAAGATGTTTTAGCTTTGTTTGCACACCCTGATGACGTGGAATTTTTATGTGCCGGTACCCTGGTTCTTCTTCATCAGCAGGGTTGGAATATTCATATAGCGACTATGACACCCGGCGATGTAGGCTCTTCTACGCTTTCTCGGGAAGAAATCAGCAGGATACGCAGGGCCGAAGCTGCTAAATCCGCATCCTTATTAGATGGCAGTTATGATTGTCTGGAATGCGACGATGTAAAAGGTAGAAGCAGGGATGATTGGAGTTATAATTGGTTTTTCGTACAAGCCTTTTTCTTCCAAAGATTGTTTTGATGCTTTGGCCAGGTCTTTCTGCTCCTGGTCAAAATAAAAAATTGCAGCGGAATATGACTTTCCCCTGTCCACGAACTGTCCGTTAGAGTCGGTAGGATCTATCTGTCTCCAAAACAATTCCAGAAGAGCTTCATATGAAATCTTCTTTGGGTCATACACAATTTCAATAGCTTCAAGATGACCGCCATTGGCATAGTCATCATAAGTAGGGTTTTTGCCGGAACCTCCTGTGTAACCTGATGTTACCATAATAACACCATCCAATTTTTCAAATGGTTTTTCCATGCACCAGAAACAGCCGCCTGCAAACACAGCTTTTTTCAGCATATCCTGAGCTTTTGTAAAAGGGACGATTCCAAGTATTAAAAAGGAAAAAAGCATCCCGGCAAAAACAATATTGTCTGCATGTATAATGATATTTTTCGTGATCATACCCACCTCACTATTTTATGATTATTTCTCAGATAATGAACTCTCTCTTTTAATTGATTATGAGTCTGTTTTGTGGCCATTAATAAAAACACTCCAATGGTTTAATGAAACTTCTCCGTAGTTTTAATTATACCTACACGATAATCTTTCTTGGCTGCACAAAAAGATTTTTTTAAGCTCCTGAATATATTTATACTATTTTTGATTGTAATTTCGGCATTATATATAATAAGGAGCTGCGGTTTGTCAACTTGAAAGGGAAACCTGAAAAGATCTGAGATACTCCTTTACACCACCCATGGTTGAAATAAACATTCTAGATCCGGCCATTACAGTGAACACTTCATCCTCTTTGCCGCAAGCCTTGGCAAATTCCGGGCCTATTACTACCGCCGGCTCAGTGGCATGGGGCTTTTGGTTTAATGCATCTACATACATGTCAAGACGTTCTTTTAATGTCAGGAAGTAATCAATATTATGTCCGGTTGTTAATGAAGTTGCCTCGGAAAGACTTTCTGAAAATTCCTGAACCGCTTTCCAGAACACTTCGGATACTTGTTGTTTTAAAGTAACATCTTCCAGACAAAAAGATATACCCCAGCCAACACTGATTATTTTCAATATCTGCAGTTCATGTTCCACTTTATTTCTGTTTAGCGGAACATCTTCCGGCAGTGTGTCCATAACAGCTTTTAAACTCTTTCTGTCTATTGCAAAATCAAACAGATCCTCGCCTGCTTTTTCAATGTCTGCTTTTTTGCTGTGAGAATTTGTCATCTGTTATAAAAGCCCCCCCCGGATAATAAACGGAGAATAAACGGATAATAAACTATGAATTGTAACAGGCTGGCGTTATATTCGACCTTCTTCAGCAAATGAGGAAAGAATAATCCATGTCTTAACATCGAACATAAGTGTTGTGTCCCGGCATAAGGTATACGCTTCTTTTGATGACAATAATATTGTGGTTATATCTTCAGAGCTTTCATTATGTTTATTTGAAGGCTCTCCATCACACTCAACATAGACCATGGAAACAGACTCATCGGTTATACCGGTTGAAGAGTATACCGGGGGACCTGTTTTTAAAAAACCGGTGACATTTAGGCCTGTCTCCTCTTTAAGCTCCCTTTGACTTGCCTGATGAATCGTTTCACCTTCATCCACGAGGCCTGCAGGAAATCCATATTGATAATTTCCTATTGCCACCCGGAACTCTTTAATAAGTACCAGTTTGTTTTCCCTTTTATGAAAAGGAACAATAACCACGGCGTCGGGTATTCCAAATTGTCCTGTTACACATTTGGGCTCATTGCACCTGGATACCATCTGCCAGGATTTTTGTTCTCCATTCATATCCAGATAGGATATTTCAAACATATTTATGTGCTGACAATCTGTGATTTTATTCACTTTTTGGATTTTCAATAACTGTTATCCTTTTTTTAAGGCTGTACCCAGTGCGTTCAATGGAAAGAAAAAGAAAATCCCATGGAACATTTCGGGTTCCCGCCGTTTATAAAACTCACTGAAGACTAAGAAGCATAATTTCTTACTGAGGGGCCGGTGTCTTTTAAGACTCCGGCCCTTTTATTACTTGCCTCTCATCTTAGCCACAAGATTTAACTGCACAGTGATATTTGCAATATATGCATTTTCCTCCTGGGGGATCGGCCCATTTTTAACATCAGGATACTCTTTGTCCAGTATTATTTTAACAGCCTCTTTAATATCGCCGTCCGCCTCTTCCAGGTAACCTTCAAGTGCCTTTCTAAATTGAAATGTGTTCTCATAACTATTGTCAAGATAGATATCCACATCATCATTTGTGATAACAAACCCGTGACCGAAACAGATCGTTTTGGGCTTCAGGTTTTTAAGCTTTTGGATGGAGTTAAGATAATCCTCGTAGGATGTTAGAAAAATAACATAAGGCTTTTCAATATTCTCAAGGTCCGGTAGTCCAACGGCTTCGCCTGGGAACAGGATACCTTCTTCCGGTAAAAAAAAGGAGATTGAATCTCGTGTGTGCCCGGGGGTTTCATAGATCTCGCATGTAATACCTCCAAGATCAAATTGATCCCCCTCTTTCAGAGAAAAATCAAGGGCAACCGGTTCGATGTGAACATCTTCATCTCCTGTTATCTCTTCATATGATTGGCGCTGATGTTCGCTCATCTGGTTCATTCTTTTAATAACCGATTCCTTTTTCAAGATGTCACCCACTACGGGTGAGCCTCCGAATTCAAGTTTTGGTATCTGTCGCTTCATATAAGGTACGCTGCCAAGATGATCAAAATGAGAATGGGTGACAAATATATAATCCAGTTTGTTTATACCACCAAAGATTTCCTTGACAGATTTAAGATACGATGGCCCCCAG
>JAUXBD010000159.1 GCA_030619585.1 Desulfobacteraceae bacterium | reverse complement strand
GTATTAGGTGGTGTATCCTCCGGACGATTGTTTTAGCGGCAGTCGTTCCGGAATTTAAAAATACAAACCACCCATATAAACTATTTCTATCTTCAACTGTGTGATCATCATGCTCCATTTCTAAAGCATCTTCGATTGAAGCTCCACCATTTTTAGGAATATGAATAAATATGCATTTATATTTATGCGATATTGGCATAATAGAATGCAATCCAAATTTGAAATTTAATTATACAACCTGTTTTTATCATCATTCTCATTTTTTATTTATTTCCAACGATTTTTTTTTATAATGGTTTTTTGTTAAGTCCTTTTTGATGTTCTTTTTTCAATTAAATATAAGGGGCGATTCCTTGACTCATCCAGGTTTCGCCAGAGGTATTCACCAATAGTACCCAGCATAATCATTTGTATGCCGCCTGTGATAAGAATGACAACCATCGTTGTTGGCCAACCCCTGACAGGCATTGCAGAAAATAAAGCCAAGTAAACTATTAAAGCAGCATATAAAAAACCGATAATTGATATAATGAAACCAACGACGGCCATCAGTTTTAGCGGTAAACCAGAAAAAGCAACGATCCAGTCTTTAGCATAATTTAAGCGGCTTCTGAAATTCCATTTTGACACACCGCGTTTGCGTTCGCGTCGATCATATTCAACGAAATCCTGATTAAAGCCTAACCATGAAATCAGCCCAAAAAGTGAGGTGTTTTTTTCATGACATGAATTAACGGCATCAACGACCCGTTTATCTAATAAACAGTAATCCGCATTAGACATGTCTATTGAACTATCGTTGGAAGCTATAAGCCATTTGAGCATACGATAAAATAATTTTGATAAGATAAGAATATCAGTACGTTCATTGTCTCTTTTTTTTCGGAGAGCCCATACAATATCTGCGCCGTTCTGCCACTTATTCAACATACGCTTAAGAGAAGAAGCATCATCCTGACCATCAGCAGAAATGCACACTACAACGTCACCTTTGGCCTCGGCAATACCTGCTCTTAGAGCCGTCATGCTGCCGCTTCGTCTGCTCAATCTCAAACAGATTATTTCAGGTTTTTTAGTCTGGCTAATAATATCAAATGTGTTGTCAGATGAATGGTCGTCTACTACAATTATTTGAAAATTATTTATGTAGGGGATGGTGTCAATAACCTGCAATATCTCTTCCAGTGTATGTGTAATGTTTTCTTCTTCATTATAAGCAGGAATTACGACAGACAATGTAACATTTTTTACTGAGTTATTCATATCAACCCCAACATGTTTTTTAACCCTTCTTCAAGGGATATTGCAGGAGAATATCCAAGTAATTCTTGAGAACGCGTATATAAGCCCGCATGCCCTCCCGGTGTATTTTTTGATTTAGAGTTGATAATCGGTTGACATCCAACCAGCTTACCTACAAGTTCCAAAAAAGACCTGAGAGATATTTGATCCGGACCTGGCAGATGGAAAATACCGGTAGCCATAGATTCCAAAGCCAAAGCGGTCCCTCGTGCCAGGTCATTCAGGTGGACAGGATTGATAATAATTCCGTCATCTCCTTCTATTGATATTTTATTGCCCTCTTTTACATCCTGAATCAAACGGTCAATTAAAAAACGTTCTCCCCCTGGACCACCGTATGGATAAAAAAAACGCAAGACGGCTGTTGCCATTATATCTGAATAAGCTGTTGTTAATAATTCTGAACATGATTTTATTGTGCCGTAATAATTTTTTGGTGCATAAGTTGCGTCTTCTTCATAAATGATTTTGACATCCGGGAGAACATGACCTGTGGAGGCGACCACAACGCGTTTAATCCCGGCAGTATGAGCTTTATCCAAAATGTTGAATGTGGAATTCACTATAACCTGAAACATTGACTTTGCGTTTACAGGAAAACTCTTCAAATCAGAAAAATTTGCGAGATGAAGAACCGTGTCAATTTTTTCCCAGTCAATTTCTGGCAAAGCATCCCTGGTGGCGTCCCATGCAATCCAGGTTAAATCCGGACTTCTTTCCTTGAGCGGTCGATGATTACAATATGTCGCAAAAACCTTATGCCCCCTCGAAAGCAATTCCGGTATTACAGCATTGCCAATAAAACCAGACCCCCCAAGAATAAGTATATTCAATCTCAAGTTCCTCTCACTTCTGCTAACGGAAACCATTCCAGGGGGTTATCAGGTGTTACATCGCTACGGACACGGATTCCCCTGACCTCGCCAAGGAACATGGAATGCGTTCCAAGCCTTATCTCATCAACAACACGGCATTCATAATGGATGGGGAGTGCTGAAAGTGCCGGGGCATATTTTGTCAGTTCCCATTTGAGGCCGGCATGCTGTAATTTCTCAGGATCGTCTGTTAATGAAATATTTCCAGTATATTGTATGGCGGAAATAATATTTTCATGAATAAAAGGAACACCGCACCCAAACTTTCCTGTTCGACGAATAAAATCTAAAGTCGCACGGGGACTGTAACGCTCGTTAATAGCCGCATAGGCAATACATATGGCAATAGTCATCGGTTGTCGGCTGACAACCATGGTTGAACCACATGGCATCATATTCGGGACATCTTCTTCAGCCAGGGTGGTCACAAAAGATAATGAAGAAGGGAAAAAACAGGGCCATCGAGCCCTGTCATTATCAACTTCTATTTGATCCTCAGGAAGTGGGGGGAGATGTTTTACCGCCATGCAGTTTTCAATGTTGTCAGATTCAAATGCTGTTGTTTTTGAACCGGGAAAACGGTAGTCTGCTGTGTACCCTTTTTGATATCCTTTTTTTTGAACCGCGCTGTCATCTGTTGTTAGATATCCTTGTTTTTCAGAAATCGGTTCCCAGGCAGGAAGGCTTCGCCAGCAAATTTGACTTTTCCCTTCAGCTATGTCTTGTCGGAGCTGAATTGCATTAACCTCAAAAAAATAAAGCCGATGGCTTCCAACATCGACCCAGGGACTACCGAATATTTGATTCCCGTTAAAATCCTTTCCAGGTTTAACAAGGCTGGCCTCATAGACCATATAGGCATCAGAAAAAACAGGCGCGGTATTGGTTACTGCTTTTCGAAATGATAAATCTGAGCCGCTTATTCGCTGGTGTACGTTCTCGTCAGGTATGGTACTGATTGCGTCCATTACCATATCAAAAGAAGGGCCAGGTGGTAGAAACTGGACGGCGACCGATTCATTTTCTTCTATAATTTCAGTAAATAGTTTACGGTCATAATGTCTTTCAGACAGGTGTTGCCTGCAAAAACTTAAGGCGATGACATAGGGGAATCTATTAACGATCGTAGCACCGACTGATCTCTCCAATGCAATCCTGGAACCATTTGAAGTTGTTACAACACATATTGATGAAGGGAAAAAAGCAGGCCAGCGGCTATCAATAGACAGCTCTTGATCTTTTTCCGGCATGGTTCGTTCAAAGAAAAGGTTGTCAGCTGAAGTACTCCATTCTTTTATATTGTTTATATCTGAAGCAGGCCAGAGATAGCGGTATTTTGATAATATTTGGCTTATCATAGAACCTTTCTAAACAATGAGAAAATAAGTATGTGAAAAGGATTTAATTGATTAGCCTCTATGCTGTAACTCAGTTAGATAGTGATGCTGTTTGGGAAAATACTCTTCTTTTGCGATCATAGCTATATCCCAGTTTTTACCTGACTCTTTCACCATGAGATTTTTCACCCCTGAAGGATGATTGCGAAAAAAGTCTATTGTTTTCATTAAGCCTTCATCAAAACTCATTTGCGGTTTCCAACCATTAGTATTCATGAATTTTTGAGAATCAGAAAATAATCTCAGAACATCTCCGGGACGCTGCGACATGAATTCTATTTGTGTCTTAGTATCTGGTACAAGCCCTATAATTTTGTTAGCAAGATCATTAATTGAAATTTCAAGGTTATTGCCCACATTATAGGTTTGTCCGATCATGGAGTCATTCTCAGCTGCTGCAACAAGCGCCTTGGCCGTATCTTCAACATAAGTAAAATCCCGTGTTTGAGAGCCGTCACCAAAAATAATGATAGGTTCTCCGTTTAGAGCCCTTGCGATGGATTTTGGAATAATCTCTCCTGCATCACCCTCATGGTGAGATCTTGGACCATAATTATTGAATGGACGAATTATAACTGTAGGCATCCCAAAGGTTTTGTAATATGCTCTTGAGTATGCTTCACCCGCGAGTTTACTGCCGCCGTAAACTGTACAGGGACGTGTCGGATGAGATTCCGGCATTGGAACATATTTTGCTGTTCCGTAAACTTCAGATGAGGAGCAATATACAAAGCGATTTACATGGGCATGAAGTGCTGCCTCCAATACAAGCAGGGTGCCTTCCGCATTCACACGATGGTTTTCAAAAGGATGCACGATAGAATATCTGACGCCTAAACACGCTAAATGAAAAACAACATTTATTCCTTCTAATGCCCGCTGCACATCAAAAGGATCTGTAACAGTCCCCCGAAACAGCTCGAAATTGTCATTATCAAAATGTTGAGATAGATTCCCCAATTTTCCATTAATGAGATTGTCTAACACACGAACCGAACATCCCTTTTTAATCAGTTCATCTACGAGATGTGATCCAATAAATCCCGCTCCACCAGTTACCAGACATTTCGATCCTTCAAGTTGCATTTTTTCCTCATAAAATACTTTGGCATAATGTCATTAAATTATAATATTAACTTTGTACCCCATATCATTATTATACTATTTGTCAATATATCCATAAAGCTGTTTGACAAAATCATCTGATAGCTTGTGACTGCACACTATCATCTTTCCTTTTAAGAATGATAGTGTCATCAAATATGAGTTCGGGTTCATATTTCTTACGCATATAATCAATAAGTTCCGGATATCTTGTATGAATCGGTACTCCAAGAAGAGACCGCCTAAAATCAATGTAGACTATATATCTTACCTCTTTTTCCTCAAGCTGCTTTACGACCTGTTCTCTCTGTTTTCTTCCTACAGTGACAGTTACTGGATTTTTTAAAGCCCCTGGCCTGTCTGTTAAAAAATAATAAGTTGGTGAAAAAGGGAAGACATAGATTGGC
>JAUXBD010000016.1 GCA_030619585.1 Desulfobacteraceae bacterium | reverse complement strand
TTGTATTTGTCAAACAGATGATTTCCCAGGCAGGCCCCTTCCATTAAGGCTTGAAGGACTGTGGAAACATCAATCCCCATTTTACCGGAAGAGGGCACAGCTATTACTATATCAGACAGGCTTTTTTTAATGCATTTCTTGACCGAGTTGCCTGCAAAAGCCCGAAGGGCTTCCGTATCTATTTTGTCAAGCTTTCCAAGACCTAAAAAAATTACCCTCGTTGCTTTGATTTCATCGGGGTTGTAGAATATTATCTCATCACCTTTTGCCCCCCTGAACTCTTTTAGACTTCCTGTGGTTTTTATAATAGCTGATATTGTCTGGCTGTCATGTATATCCTTGTCCTCACAAACAGGGACCACCAGTGTGTTTATCTTCTCTTTTTTTAAATCAATTGATTTTAAATTAAGCACCTGTTTACTCCTCTTCGATTGGGTCAAGCTCAATGGTTTTTGATACGTTGTCAGTTTGCGAAATTATTTGGTGTGATTATAAAGAGACAGGTCTAAAGTGTCAAAAGGAATATGCAGGGTGAGCTTATTAAACTGAAGATCTATTTTTAAGACGTTTGCTTAAAGCCTGTCTGGAGATGCCGAGCATTTTTGATGCAATGGCATTATTGCCCTTTGCTCTTTTCAGTGCTTCATTCACAAGCAGTTGGGTTGCATGCTTTATGGTCGGCAGTTCAGTTGAAAATCTTACTAAGGTGTTTGCACCTGTTTCGTCATAAGTTGTAATGTTTTTTCTTTCACCTTCAATGTGCTGGTTGAAAGTGTCCAAGGAAAGGATTCCGGAGGAGTGTCTGCTTATAGCATCATATACTATTGCCTGTAGCTCTCTGATATTGCCGGGAAAGGAATAAGTTTCAAGCAGAGGTATCAGCTCTTTAGGCAGAGTCGGCTTTTTTTTATTAAGCTCCTGTGCTGTTTTTTCTACGAAATGATTCAAAAGCAAGGGGATATCGTCTTTTCGTTCCCGGAGGGGTGGGATATTAATATGATGGGTCCTTATCCTGAAATTTAAGTCATTTCTGAAATGTCCTGCCTTTTGAAGAGACCAAAGGTCCATATTGGTGGCTGTTATAATGCGTGCATTGGTATGTTTAAGCTCATCCTGGCCCAGGGGCATATATTCGCCCTCCTGGAGAAGTCTTAAAAGTTTTACCTGTGATGGAAGGCTTAAATTTCCGATTTCATCTAAAAACAGAGTGCCTCCATCCGCTTTTTCTATCAGACCCCGGCGTTTTTTGTCTGCACCTGTAAAAGCTCCCTTTGCATGGCCGAAAAGTGAGTCGGAAAACACATTATCATCAAGTCCTGCAACATTAACAGTTACTAATTCTCCTCTGTTCAAACTTAGTTTGTGTATAAGTCTGGCGACTAGCTCTTTCCCTACACCGGTTTCTCCTGTTATGAGAATTGGCTGCTTAGAAGTGGCTACGGATCCAACGTATTGAAAAATGAAGAGCATTTCTTGGTTATTGGTGATGATTCCGGTCAATGCTCCTACATTTTGCAATTTACTAATTGGTTCGCTTTCATGTGGCTTTGTGAATTGAATAAGGTTTGCATTGTCCATATTTGTATCCTGCCGTAAACGATCTTTGGAAAGATATTCTCACACTAATAGAAATAATGAGAAAAACATTTATTTGAGAAAGGAGATAACAGATGCCAAAGATTTACCCGCAACCATACTTTATAATGCAACCTTTGTAAAGATAAAACAGATGTGGAGTCAGGGGAAAAATAACCTTCCCACCATTTTGCCCATAATGGCGGCAACATCTGATAAGTCGCCGTCAGCATAGCTCAAGTAGCGTGGCTTGAGAGAAAAGCCCTTTGAGATAGTGTGATGGTCTCTATCCGGAACCACCAGAATTACCCGTATGCTGCGGAATAGATGCTGAATAGATGTAAGGCCGGACAGCTCATCCTGGTCTGATGTCAGAAATATTCCAATCGTAATATGATCCATGTGATTTTGAAGCCTATGAGCAAGTTTACTTATTGATGTGTAGACCTTTTTGGGTCGCTCTGATGTTACTGAATTTACAACCTGTTTTATGCTTTTACCGGTCCTGTTTTTTTTCGTCGAGAATATTATAATTTCAGACATGATCTTTTCCCCCTTCTAAGGACTGCTTATACCGCAATGTTAATGACAGTATTTAGCAATAGATATGCCAGTATGACAGTATGGAAATTTATCATGTTATATTAGCTGGTTATTTAGAGAGTGAGTGTTGATTGGGTAGTGAAGGCTATTGAAAAATCATAAAATTGTGGGAAAGTGGTGTTGCCGGATCATAATTGTTATTGCTTCAGTAAACTGTATTTTATGAATACATTTGAAAAACAGATCTTTTTTGTTTATAAGGTGTTCATAGAAAATGGCCCGGGCAATACTGGCAACTGGCCGGTACAAAGACAAGTTGAAAAAGATTGACGGCAAGTGGAAATTTTTCCGCCGTGATGCTATATTTGACTGATTTA
The DNA here is from genome assembly GCA_030619585.1 of Desulfobacteraceae bacterium. GTDB lineage: Bacteria > Desulfobacterota > Desulfobacteria > Desulfobacterales > SURF-7 > JAUXBD01. Next base: position 7,128 of record JAUXBD010000016.1, on the reverse strand, counting down.
TTATCAATGTTTTGAATTTTAAGGCTCCGACTTTGCCGGATGAGGAGAGTGTGATGGCTGATAAAACGTTTGATGCTGTAATCATCGGGGGAGGAACAAAGGCTCTTTTTCTTTCACTTTACCTTAGGAAATATGGCGGCATGAGTGTGGGGATATTTGAACGAAGGCATGAAATCGGCGGCGCCCTGGCAACTGAAGAGATCGCTGCGCCCGGCTTTCGCGGAAACACCCATGCTTCGATACAGTTGCCGTGGTATTACCTGCCGATCTATAGGGATTTTCCTGAGTTCTGGGAGTATGGAGCAAGAATTGACCAGTACAAAGTAAGTGACGGAGCTATATTCAAAGATAACAATACCTGTCTTACCATATACAGTGACAAACATGATTTTCACCAGGAGAAAACAGCACAGGAGATAGCTCGTTTTTCCGAGCGGGATGCGGACAGATGGCTCAAACTCAGGGAACTGTCCATTAGCCCGGAACTTCAGCGTGTCCATATGGATATGCTTTTTAATCCTTTGGAGAACCAGCAGAAACCTGAAATATTTGAACGCCAGGCAAAGTTATATGAAAAGCTGATAGAGATTGACATGGCACCGGATTCACTGGTGCTGGCATCCAGTCACATGCGGCTTGTAAAGGAATACTGGGAAAGCCCGGAGATGCAGTACGTTCTTGCCAGGTTTGCGCTTTCCTGCTCTTTTGATGTTAACCAACCGGGCAGCGGTCAATCAGCATTTGGTATAATGGCATCCCCTCCTAGTATCGGTTTTGCAAGGGGAGGGACCCATCAGGTTGCCCACGCCGCTCACAAACTTCTGGTACAGATGGGAGTTGAATTTTTTACCCATTGCGAAGTTGAAAAGGCGATTATTGAAAACGGTGAAGCAAAAGGTATCCGGCTTTCAGACGGCACCCAGATCAAGGCAAACAAGCTGGTGGTAAGCGCAGGGTTAAATCCAAAGCAGTTGGTGTTTGACATCATCGGTAAGGAACACTTTACTTACCAGAATGCAAGAAGAATAGAACTGCTGGAAGCCACCTTTGGATGTTTGATGTGGTACACATTTGCCGCTCACGAAGCTCCCCAGTATGATGCTGCATCGTTTAATCCTGATATAAATCACACATACTGGCTTGGCCTTACGGACAGCGCAGACCCGGGACATGTGTCTCGTGAATGCCTGTGGGCACAACTGGGCAAATGGCCGCCAAAAGAGGACAACACACCGGTTGTCTGGCGGCACAGTGATGTTGATCCTTCATATGCGCCTCCCGGCAAACAGACACTGAGCTCGGAACAGTTGGGCCCTCCGGCAACATCTCATACCGTTTCAGAGTGGATGGAACTTAAAGAAAAATACACTGAAAACCTTTTGGATATCTGGAAGGATTATGCTCCCAACATGACATGGGACAACATCATAGGGGTTGACACAAACTCACCCCTTGATCATTGTCGTCTGAAAAACATGTCGCCAACAGGAGCCATGGCCACCATTGACCATGTTCCCTATCAGTTTGGCGAAAACAGACCAACTCCTGAGTTATCAAACCACAGGACCCCAATAAAAAATCTCTATGGAACAGGTTCAGGGTGGTATGTGGGTGGAAGTTCAGGGTCGGCAGAAGGTTATAACTGTTATAAAATCATCGCCAGGGACATGGGGCTTCCCGGGCCCTGGGAGGAAAGCGGAAAAGAGGAGCCTGAATCTTTGTATGAGCAGTGGAAGATTGTTATGGGCAGGCTTCATGACGCGAAAAAGCGGGAAGAGGGGGGTGAATAAAAATGGCAAAACACTATGATATAATAATAATAGGCGGTGGACCCAACGGGCTTGCAGCAGGAGCATATCTCAGTAAAGCTGGGCAGAAAGTACTGGTGCTGGAAAAAAGATTTGAAGCAGGCGGCGGATTGGCAACCGAGCAGGTAACACTTCCTGATTTTTATCACAATACCCATGCAATGTTCCACATGATGGTGGATTACGCTCCGGTATACAAAGACCTTCAATTTGAAGAAAAATGGGATGTCAAACATATATTCCCCGAGGTTCAAAGCGCAATGCCGCTTCCTGACGATAGAAGCATCTGCCTATACCGGGATGTTGAAAGAACGTGTAAGTCCATCGCACAATTTTCTCAAAAAGATGCCCAAAGCTATCGCGATATGCATCGTAAATTTGACGAAATGATGAAAGAGATTTTGGGCCCCCAGACATATGTGCCCATGGAGCCTGCACCCCTTATGGCCGCTAAAATGGAGGAGACTGAGCTGGGAAGGGAGCTTTCCGAGCTATCTGAAAAAACACCTAAAGAGATAGTGTTTGATCTTTACGAGGATGAACATGTTCGCACAATCATGCTTTACCAGTGCTGTCATTGGGCTCTTGACTACAATCAGTCCGGCGTAAGCTATATGGTTCCCATCTATCTTAATAGAATGGTAAATTATCGCCTTGTTGCCGGGGGATCTCACAGGGCTTCAAATGCCCTGTGTAAATCATTGTTTGAGAGCAAGGGGCTGATCCTTACCAACGCGCAGATTGTAAAAATCATTATGGAAGGCGGTGAGGCAAAAGGAGTAGAGCTTGAAGACGGTACAAAGTACATGGCAGACAAGGCTGTGATAAGCACTATTGATCCCCACCAGACATTCCTTGACTATGTTGGCGAGGAAAATATGGAAAAGGACTTTACAGAGATGATCAAGGCTTACCAGTGGGAGAAATGGAGCCTGCTGCAACTGCAGATGGCTCTTGATGAACCACCGGATTTTAAGGCAGCAGAGAATAACCCTGATGTGAACAAAGCATTTATGTATATCCTTGGATATGACAATATAAATATCTTAACTGACCAGTGGGATGCTCTTGCTGAAGGGAAAATGACTGAAAATGCCGGCTGCAATATCTGTTTCCCCAGTGTTCATGATCCATATCAGGCGCCTTCCGGAAAGGCAAATGCAGCAATGTCCCAGATGGCTCCTTATGACCTTGATGGCAGCAAAGATAAATGGTTGAGCATAAAATATAAAAAAGAGATTGCTGAAAAGCAGATAGTTCTCCTTCAAAAGTATGCGCCCAATTTAACCCGGGACAAGGTGCTTTGCACTTATGTTACAACACCAGCCGACATCGAGAATAAGTTCGCGAATATGGTAAAAGGCGGATACAAACAAGGCGCTTATCATCCATTGCAGATGGGCTACCTCAGGCCGAACCAGGACTGCTCCCATTATCGGACGCCTGTAAAGAATCTTTATGTGGGAGGGGCAAGTGTGGCCCCTGGCGGAATGGTTATCTGGGGCCCTGGATATAACTGTGCCAATGCCGTAGCAGAGGATTGTGGAATTGAAAAATGGTGGAAGGAACCGGAATATGTAACAAAGGCCAGGGAAAAAGGATATATATAAGGGTTGAATCAATTATCACGTAATTTACAATATTGTCATTGAATAGATTTTGAAAGGAATAATATGGCAGATAAACGTTTCTACACAAAATCACAGCCTATTTCACTAAAACAACTTGCTGAAGTAGGTGAATTTTCAATCCCTGATGGTGTCGATCAAGAACAAACATTCGAAGATATCAGCGGATTGGATACTGCAGCCAAAAAAGATATTACATTTCTAACATCAGGAAACGAACTATCAACTAACTCTTATTTTCTAGAACAATTCAAAAACACAAAAGCTGGTGCATGTATCCTTTCAAAAAAGTTTGCAGAATATGCTCCGAAAGATCTTTTGCTGCTTTTTAGTGACACACCACAAGTGGCTTACCTGAATGTTACACAGGCTTTTTATCCAGATGCATTCGAGCACAAAGAGGAAATTCACCCATCTGCACAAATTCATTCATCTGCTAAAATTGGGAAAAATTGTTATATTGGTCCTTTTACTGTCATTGAAAAAGGTGTTGAAATCGGAGATAATACTTATATTCAAGGACATAATTTAGTTTCCCATACTATTATGGGAAAAAATGTTATCATCCACCGCGGAGCACAAATTGGGCAAGACGGATTTGGATATGTTATTGATATGCAAAAAGGACATCTTAAAATCCCTCAACTTGGTCGTGTTATTATTGGTAGCTTTGTTGAAATTGGTGCAAATACATGTATTGACCGTGGAGCAATCAGTGATACTGAAATTGGAGATGGCACAAAAATTGATGATCTTGTTTATATAGCACATAATGTCAAGATTGGAAAACACTGTTTTATTACAGCTCAGGTAGGTATGGCCGGTAAAACTGAAATAGGTAATTTTTTTGCAATTGGTGGACAAGCCGGAATTGGCAATAAACTTGGAAAAGTCACTCGTATTGGTGATTTTACACAAATTATGGCACAATCAGGAGTAATCAGTGATGTTCCAGCATATTCAAAAATTGCCGGAACTCCAGCACAACCAGTTCGTGAATTTTTTAAGCAGATTGCTTTTTTAAAAAAATTAATTAAAAAACAAAAGAAAGGTTAAAAAATGCGTTTGACAATTCCAATAGAGGAGATTTTAGAAACAGTTCCACATAGACCTCCGTTTCTTTTTCTCGTTAGAATTGAAGACCTTATCCAAGGAGAATCAGGTACTGGTGTTTATAATATTATCAAAAATTAAAATAATAGGGAGTTTTTAATGTCAAAAAATATACATCCAACAGCCGTTGTTGATCCTAAAGCAAAAATTTCAGAAGGTGTCTTGATTGAACCATATTGTATAATAGGCCCAGACGTTACTTTAAAAAAAGACGTACATCTCCATTCTCACGTCGTAGTAACAGGACAAACAACAATTGGTGAAAATACAGAAGTGTTTCCTTTTGTCACTATAGGTGAGAAATCACAATCTATACTGCAGGAAAATGTGAAAACCGCAGGCGTTATCATCGGTAAAAATAATGTCTTTCGTGAGTTTGTAACAATTAACGGTTCACCAGATAAAAATCATCCGACACAGATCGGAAATGGCGGTCATTTTCTCCTTGGGTGTCATATCGCACATGATTGTGTTGTTGGAAATAATGTCGTCATGAGTAATAATGCAACGCTTGGTGGCCATGTTATCATTGAAGACCACGTTACATTTGGCGGCTTTAGCGGTATTCATCAATTTTGTAAGGTTGGCGCTTATGCAATGATAGGTGCAATGGCGAAAGTTGTTCAAGATGTTATTCCTTATAGTATTGTTGATGGGCAACCTGCAACTCTTCGTGGATTGAATATCATCGGATTAAATCGTAATAATTTTTCAAAAGAAAAAATTCATGAACTCCGAGATGCTCTAAAAATAATATTCAAAAGCAAAGAAAGATTGTTTGAAGAACGAGTGAAAGCCGTTCAAAAAGAATTTAAAGATCACAAAGAAATTCAAAAATTAGCAGACTTTATCCTCACCTCTGAAAGAGGCGTCTGTCAATTCTAATAAAGAGCAAAATTATGGGAAAACGCGGTATTATTATTATTGCTGGTGGAGGAGAACTTCCCATCCTAATTGCAAAACATTGCAAAGAAAAGATAGTCGATTAGAGCCTTCAATTACTAAATTCCTAAATTCTTAAATCCCTCAATCCTCAAATGAATTATATGGTCTGTATTAATTATTTTTCTGCCCAGTCTTTTAATGCCTGACAATATTTTTTATATGCCTTATCTAAACTTTTTCTAATAAAGAGATAGAGAATAGGGGAGAATATGCCCTCGAATATCTGTTGATTGATAAAAAGGGTATTATGATCATCAATTTCTTTGCATACCTGCAAACGTTCGGATTTTATCCCCGGATATTGCTGTTTTGTCCTGGAAGTACCCCAGGATAGAGAGTGTTTGTCAGGGTCAAAGGAGAGCATGACCATTGGTTCATCTTTAACAGCGAGTTTTTTACTTATACATGAGTCAAGGAGAAACTCTTTGCCGACTATGAGATCCGCGGACATGTTTGGGGTTATTTCATTCCATTTGGGGTACTGCTGAAAGTCTGTGATGATATCAAAAATCTTATATGCAGGGGCATTGATATTGATTCTGTTTATATTTTTCATTTAAGACAGCTCTACTCCAATATTTGTCAGAAGTTGTTCTTTCTCAGGCGTTTTAAGCCAGGGACATTTGTCATACGACATCTCTTCTTTACTCATTGCTGCTGCAAAAGCCATACATGCTGAAAAACCGCACTCCTTGCAGTTTGTTCCGGGAAGGACTTTGTAAATATCAATGACCGGGACGGGCTTATGTTTTTTATGGTTAGGAGTAATGGATTCTTTTTCTGTATAAAGCCCATTAAGAAACCTGACCATCCGATCTATATGCTCCATTGCCTGACTGTGATTTTCAAATGGCACTGCCGATGCATTTTCAGGATATAGAGCCCACATAACCCCATCAAGAGTGAATCTTATATAAAGTGGGATGTCAAAATATTTTGCATCTTCAACAGTGGCATTGATATATGGAAACAATTCGGAGATATCTGTATCAAACCTAAAATGGGCGCTAAGTATCGGAGTGCCGGGGTGACAGGCAGGAGTTTGGATAGACACGTCTGAATATTTTTTGACAAACACCGATTTGTTATTTTTTTCATCCATGATGTTTTTTTACAACAACACTCTATAAATCTCAAGGTGTTACTTAGACCTCTTGTCAGGATCGGCAGATATTTTACCCTCCTGTGGGATATACCATGGTGACGGATACCACCATCTGCCTGGTTGGGCAATTCCGTCTTCTATGAGAATATGCATCAGGTTATAACCCACCGCCATCAGACACAGACCGCCCGGATGGGCGGATGACTGATGCCCGGTGATCTTCATAAGCTCCAGTTGTTCCCAGCCAGGGGCCGAACCACCGTAATTGGCAATGGCATGGGGCTGGATACGCACACCTGCTATTGGCTCACAGGTCTCCTGACAACCTCCACATTCCGGTCTCTCCTCCAAAACGCAGATACTAAGCCCGCATTTAGCCAGATATGCAGCCGTGGTAGTTCCGTTGTGGCCGGCACCTACAATAACTACATCATACCTTTCATCTTTCATATTTCCCCCTTAATTTAGAGAGCGATCAAAAATATCTGCTTTAAGTCCTGCTGTCTTGATGAACTCGTAAAAAGTCCCA
>JAUXBD010000260.1 GCA_030619585.1 Desulfobacteraceae bacterium | reverse complement strand
TACGATCCGACTTATATTCCCAAAAACCCCGGTTGTTCTGGGAGGTATTTATGCCGGCTTGTGTAAGGAGCATGCCGAAAAGTATTCCGGCGCAGACAGGGTGGTGGCAGGGATGGGCGAAAAAGGCATACTGAATCTTGTTTCAGATTACACAGGCTTTTCCGTACCATTAAGGTTTGATCCGGATATTTTCGATACCTATCCATACCCGGCATTTGACCTTCAAAGGGAAATCGGCTATGTTCCCATTTCCACTTCAAGGGGTTGCCCTTTTTCCTGTGCATACTGCGCTTCAAACTTTCTCAACCCAAGCCCAATGAAGCGCAGCCCTGAAAATGTTGTTGAGGAGATAATATACTGGCATAAAATGTACACTGTAAGGGATTTTGCGTTCTATGATGATGCGTTTCTTGAGGATGCCAAAAACCATGCAATCCCCATACTTGAAGGTATAATAAAAACAGGCGGCAAGTTTTGCTTTCATACGCCAAACGCTCTTCATATTCGTAAAATATCAAAAAAGGTTGCAAAACTGATGTTTCAATCAGGTTTTACCACCATCCGCCTTGGCCTCGAAACTGCGGCATTTGCAAACCGGGATGATATAGATCATAAAGTTACTGAAAAAGAGTTTAACAGGGCTGTCTTTAATCTATTTGAGGCTGGTTTTGACAAAAGCAGGCTCGGCGCATACCTCCTTGTGGGACTTCCGGGTCAGACAATGGAATCTGTGGAGGATTCAATCGGGACGGTCAAACAAAAGGGCATAACACCTGTTCTTGCCTACTACTCGCCAATACCCCATACGAAAATGTGGGAAACAGCCGTAATATCTTCAGATTATGACCTTGAAGTGGATCCTGTTTTTACAAACAATGCCATATTGCCATGCCAAAATGAGAAATTTTCATGGCAAAAGATTTCTTATCTGAAAAATTTGTGTTAGAAAGGCAGTTTAACTGGTTTTATTGGTTCAATTGGTTAAATTTGTTATATTGGTTAAAAATTGGAACTTATCCTTATTAACCAATTCAACCAACCAAACTAATTCAACCAATATAACCAATGTAACCAATGTAACCAATTCAACCAACCAAACTAATGCAACCAATATAACCAATATAACCAATTCAACCAACATAACTAATTAGGGATATACATGGGAACAATATACTGGGGGGCCATAACCGGTTTTATATTAGGCACTTTTGGATATACAATGGTAAAGTTTGTGATCCGGCCTATTTTTAAATATAAAAAGATAAAAAAACAAATAGTATCAAATCTTAAAACATATTTAAACAATATATACAATGAGAGCGAATTACCGGTTGCGGATAAAAGGGCAAACGTATCTGCCCGGGCTTTAAGGGAGAGTTCCTCCGAACTTAACTCCTGCTATGATTATACGCTGCCTAACTGGTATAAGCTTTTAATAAAAAGCCGCGGGGAATCTCCTGGCGAAGCATCAAAGCATTTAATGTTGCTGTCAAGCACTCGAGATTACAAGCATGCCCAGGCCCGTACGGAAAAAATAAGACAAACCCTTGGGCTTTAAAATGATATTGGGCAATTATATGTTTATTGGACGCAGATTAACGCAGATTAAGGCGGATAAGTTAATTAAAAATCTGCGTCCTAACAACTATCAAAATAAGAATGTTCCAGATTTTTGGGACACGGCTTTAGGGGGGGGTACAAAATGGATAGCGGAAAATGGAATCCGGGTAAAATCCTTGAAACATCCGGAAATTATTGGAAAGCCTGCACTCTTCATGCCGGGATAAAGCTTGATGTTTTTACCCGGATAGGCAACGGCAGGCTTTCAGGTGGAGATATTGCAGGCAATATAAGCTGTGACAAAAAAGGGTTAATCACCCTTTTAAATGCTCTTGCAGCAATGGGTTTTCTTGAAAAAAAAGGAGATATTTATTCCAACACGGATACTGCCCAATCCTTTCTTTCAAAAGACTCTCCGGAATATATGGGCCATATGATAATGCACCACCATCATCTGGTTGATTCCTGGGCCAAACTGGACCAGGCGGTTTTAACAGGTAAACCGGTAAGGACAAGGGTTTCCAACGACAATGAGGAGACAAGGGAAAGTTTTCTCATGGGTATGTTTACAATGGCAATGGGTATAGCTCCGAGCTTGGCAAAAAAGATAGATATGTCGGGCCGCACCCACCTTCTCGACCTTGGGGGTGGGCCGGGAACCTATGCCATCCATTTTTGCTTAAACAATCCGGATCTTAAAGCTAAAATATATGACCTTCCAACCACAAGGCCCTTTGCTGAAAAAACAGTTGAAAGATTCGCTTTGACCGACCGGATCTCATTTATTGACGGCGACTTTATTGAAGACAGCCGGTTCGAGGGCAGCTATGACGTTGCCTGGCTCTCCCATATTCTCCACCAGGAAGGCCCTGATGAGTGCCAAAACATTATAAAAAAAGCAGTAACAGCGTTAAAACCGGGTGGTATGATTCTAATCCATGAATTTATTTTAAATAATACAATGGATAGTCCGCCTTTTGCGGCAATCTTTTCCCTTAACATGCTTATAGGTACTCCAAACGGCCGGTCACATTCAGAAGAGCAGCTTAAAGATATGCTGGAAAAAGAAGGAGTAAATGATATCACACGTCTTGATTTTACAGGGCCGACTGACTCGGGAATTATAACAGGTATTGTAAGGAATTAGGGGATTGAAGAATTGAGGAATTGAAGGAATTCTATCTATCTTAATCTTTCTGTTTTATCTTTCAATCACTTAATCCTTCAATTCCTCAATTCAATAAAACTTGAATAAAAAGGTCGTTAAGGCTATCTTATTCAACAAAACTTGAATAAAGAATGAAATAATGAGTCGAAGTGGAAAATATATAAGACAACCCACAGGATACAAGGCCTATATACCGTCGCCTTTACCGCCAGATCCACCGGTAGATATTGATAGCGAGATGCAAAAACTTCTATCAAAGGCAGATATGGCTCTGGCACGCCTTGACGGAATGGGATACATTCTTCCTAATGTTAATCTTTTTATTGCGATGTATGTAAAAAAGGAGGCGCTTTTAAGTTCTCAGATTGAGGGAACACAAGCATCACTTGAGGATTTATTCCAGTTTGAGATTGGCTCGGAAATGGGAAATATCAATGATGTGGAAGAAGTGGTGAACTATGTCAAAGCTTTAAACTATGGAATAAACCGTCTTGATGCATTGCCAATGAGCCTCAGATTGATAAAGGAAATCCACGAAATATTGATGCAGGGCGTACGAGGAGGAGATAAAACCCCTGGTGAATTTAAGAAATCTCAGAACTGGATAGGGCCACCGGGAAGTACGCTGAAAAATGCGACTTATGTTCCCCCTCCACCCCATGAGTCTATAACTGCAATTGGCGATCTTGAATTGTATATGCATAAATCCGATAACCTGCCGGTATTGATTAACTGTGCTCTTGTGCATCATCAATTTGAGACAATACACCCTTTTCTTGATGGTAATGGCAGGCTTGGCCGTCTTATCATCACTTTTTATTTGTACTGGAAAGGTGTTTTGGATAAGCCGTTATTATATTTGAGTTATTTCTTTAAGAAAAATCGTCAGGAGTACTATGACCGTTTGAATATGGTGCGGGAAAAAGGCGATTGTGAACAAAAGTCGGAG
>JAUXBD010000219.1 GCA_030619585.1 Desulfobacteraceae bacterium | reverse complement strand
GCACCAGAATATATTTATTGGTCAACCATGTGATGATGCCTGCCATCACAAGTACAAAAACAACAGCCATGGACATACCCACTGCAGTTTCCATTTTTTTGGAGGTTCCCATGAAAGGACACTGTCCTAGAAACTGGGCCAGAAGAATGTTATTTACAAAGATACAGCCGATTATAAGTACTATATATTCATTCATCTGTCGTCTCCTACTTCTTTCCGATAATATTCATCATGCAAAGCATCAGCCCGAGGCAGACAAACGCGCCGGGCGCTTGTTCCATAAACTTAAAAGGCATGAAAGATGGGCCGAATAAAGAATGTCCCAGTAATTCACCTTTCCCGAGAATCTCCCTGACAGCCCCCACAGCTCCAAGTGACAGTGTAAAACCGATCCCAATACCAAGGCCGTCGGCAAGTGACGGCAAAATGGGGTTTTTAAATGCAAATGCCTCTGCGCGTCCCAGGACAATACAGTTAACAACTATAAGTGGAATGAAGATACCAAGTTTTAAAAATAGCCCGTAAGCATATGCCTGCATCACAAGCTCAACAACCGTAACAAAGGTAGCAATAACGATAATAAAGCAGGCGATTCTGATTTTAGGCGGTATAACTTTGCGCATCAAAGAGACAAGCAGATTTGAACATACCAGCACGAACGTGGTCGCAAGTCCCATGCCCACACCATTTTCCATTGTTGTTGTTACACCCAGAACCGGGCACAGACCGAGGACCAGCCTGAAAGGCGGAATATCCTGCCACAGCCCTTTAACAAACTCCTGACCAATAGACTTTGCCATATCTTTTTCTCCTGAAAAGCTTGCCTGAAAAGCTTAATTGATAAAAGCTTTACTTGATGTTTTTTTCTATATCGGTTTTTAAACGTTTATAAGTATCACTTGCATTTGTAACAGCTAAACAAACACCACGGGAAGTTATGGTTGCCCCACTGATTGCATCTATTTTCCCGCCGTCTTTTTTAACTTTAAACTCTCCTGTTAAATCAATCCCTGTAAACTGGGCAGGCAAAAAAGAATCTGTCTTTGCCTTGGAACCGATTCCCGGTGTTTCACTGTGGGTGGTCACGCCAATACCGATAATTTTATCATCATCAAGGCTTACTCCAACCATCACTCCTATTGCAGCTTCATACCCGTTGCCGGAACTCTCAAACACAACTGCTTTCTTGCCCCCCTCAAATTTTCCAACAAAAAAATCGATCGCCTCTTTGCCTTCTCCCAACATAAAGGTATCATCAAGGGGTTTGTTGGCAACACCTTTAAGTATCTTTCCGATCGCCGGGGCCTTCTCTTTCTCCAAAATAACCCTTTTGATCGTGTCCTTTGTGCCATTTTGTACTGCAGCTAAGATACCTCCTGAACAGGTACTGATAATCGTCAGCACAATCACCATTTTTATGAGTTCTTTCATGTCTTAAACCTTTCCCATGGCCTTGGGTCTGATCTTGTCGATAAGAGGGCTGGCAAGATTCATCAAAATTATGGCAAGTACCACGCCATCAACATAACTTCCGATATTTCTTATAAGAACAGTCATTATTCCGCATCCTGCGCCATAAATCAGCATGGGGATAAAATTAACCGGTGAAGATGAATCATCTGTTGCCAGGTAGAACGCACCGATCAACGTATAACCTGATAAAAGATGGATAACAGGTCCGCCATATTGGGCTTGATCGGACAGGTTGAAAAGTACCGCCGTTATTGCAACACCTGCCAGAAAAGAGACCGATATCTCCCACCTGATAAAACCTCTTATTATCAGATAAACTCCTCCAAGAATAATAAGGATGCCGCAGGTAGAGCCTATGCCGCCGATCTGTTTGCCAACTAGAAGATCACACGCTGGAAATAATGCAACCGAGTCCGGCCCAAAATGCTTGAGAGCTGCAATCGGACTTAGCATAACAAAATCAAATTTATAATTCACAAGCACTTCATCAAAATCAAGGAGGTCCGGCCATGACACCATCAAGATTGCATAGCCTATAAGAGCAGGATTAAACGGATTTGCCCCCATGCCTCCAAAAATCTCTTTTCCGATGACAACAGCAATGAACGTACCAATAACGACCAGCCACAAGGGTACACCTGCGGGAAGGAGCATGGCAAACAAAAGCCCTATTAAAGCCGCATTGCCATTCCCCACTGAATAGGGACGCTTTGTGGCCTTATTTAGAAGAACCTCCCAGATAATAGCTGTTGAAACAGAGATTGCAACCACCTTTAAAGCAGCCGCGCCATAAAGACATATACTCGGCAACACAGCAATAAAGGCTGCAATCATTATGTTGTATGTTTTGTCTGTTATTGAACTCCCATTATGAATAAAAGGAGCATGGGAAACTATAAATTTTTTCTGGTTAAACATTTTCTGCCTCCCCTGCTTCCGCGGCTTCTGCTTCCGCCTCTGCTGCCAGGATTAGGGCATGTTCATACTTTGCCAATTTTATATATTGAAAAATAGGTATTTTTGCAGTGCACACATAACTGCACAGGCCGCATTCGATGCATGAATAAAGATCATAATTGTATGCCGCCTCCTCATACTCTCCTGCCTCAAGGAATCTTACCAGCAAATTTACAGGTACATTTGCAGGGCATACCCTTATGCACTCCCCGCAATTTATGCAGGCGTTGTCTGAAATATCGGATATATCTTCCATATCCTGGACCAGAACAGCATCTGTGTCCGGCTGAACAGGGTAATCCAGCGAATAAACAGCTCTGCCGGTCATTAGTCCACCTATCACCACCCTGTCTTTTTCATTTACAGTAACTCCAACCGCACTTAAAATATTGCTTATTGGAGTTCCGATTACCGCTGAAACAACTGTCCGGCTAAGATCTTTTTGTATCACTGTAACAATCTTTTTGACAGGGACTGCGCCTTTTTCATATGCATGGGCTATTGCTGCAACAGATTCAGCGCCTATAAAGAACAGCCCAACATCCTCAAAACTTTTCCCCGCGGGTACAACCTGTTTTAAAATATCTTTTGCAATAAGGCTGGGGCTTGCCGCCGGATATTTAGTATCAATAATTTGTGTTTCAATTTTTTCAAGCTGGGTTTCTCGCTTAAGGGTGGGAGGAATGATGAGAATTATGTTATCAACACCTGACATCTTTTTTAGAATCTCTATACCCTTTCTTACTCCTGCACAATCATATCTTACAGAGTACTGATTGGCTGAAACCATAATGTCCGGGTCCATTCCGTTTACAACAATAGTTTTTATCGGTTTTTCAGGATCCATAAGCTTGTCGAGCTCAGGCATTCCCGCAATACAACCTAAAAACTCCTTTGCGTTTTCAATTGCCGGCTCCTTACATTTTCCTCCAAACTCATCATCAACTTCTTCTTTTTTCTCACTTTTAATGGTAATGGAGGTAAACTTTTTACCCTGATCTCCAGTATAGGAGCTAATATCGGAAATGGCTCCTGTGACAGTTGCGATCACATAATGGTCACTGTCTTTAAATACTGAAAGTTTCTGACCGGTATTAACCTTGTCCCCTGTGTTCAGAACGAGGGAGTCCCTGTTTGCAGGGGGCCTTTCTGCAAAAAGCACCACATGGCCTGAAGATGATATTTCCCGAGGAGCAGATGTTGTCGGCCCGGCTGTTTCGTATTCAATTTTTGGTTTTAAAAATCCGATAAATGGTTTGTTAATCATTATTTTAACCTTTATCTTAAATTATTGTAAACAATCACAATCCATATTGTATAATCACTTTTCAACCTACCCAGTCTTATTAACATGGGCTACTTCACATGGCATTTAGAGCAGTCCTCTTCAACAAAACGAGGCCCCTGCTCATAATACTCATGGCATCCTGTACACTGGTTAAGGCTTGTCTTGGCTGAATGAAACGCATCTGATCTTTTTGGAAAAACCATTGTCTTTTCCTGACTTTCATATTCGTCTTCTTCATGGCAATCAAGGCAGACATCCGGTAAGGGTTTATCTTTGGTGGTTGTATGGCAGTCTTTGCATCCCAGCTCTTCAACTTCGTCATTCTCATGATGATTTTCGCCGGGTTCATGGCATTCACGGCAAACCGCAGGAACGGTTTTAGGCACCTCTTTTAAGTGACATTCCCCACATCCTTTAATTTCCTG
>JAUXBD010000032.1 GCA_030619585.1 Desulfobacteraceae bacterium | reverse complement strand
TCAAAGGGGAAATAATGGGAGAATATAGTACATGTATAGTAGCCAGCAGGTGCCAGACTGCTATCTATGAGGGTCGGGATAGCGCAATAACTCACCGGATCGTCGGGAACCTGCCCGCGCTGGTATTGTTCCCAACAGCGGGAAAGATGCTCAGCTGATGGAATATAGGCCATCACACTACGGATATTGTCCTCGTTGGCAAAGGCAAGGTGTCCAGTATATTCAGGGAGCTCCTTGAGGGTCATTTGAATCTGTATATAACCGTTTTCGTATTTGATCTCCTTGACCGCATGGGTGAAATCAGAGGGCAGGTGTTCTTCGCCAACCAGCCCGAGAAATGATGCCTGGGCATCCAGACTTGAGAGCACAACTTTAGAGGTGATCTTTTCACCGGTTTTTAGCTCAACGCCTGCAGCCTTTCCGTTTTCTATCAGAACTCGCTTAACCGGGGATTTATACTGAATCTTTCCCCCATGGTCTTCAAAGGATCTAAAAATCGCTTCCGACAGGGCACCGATGCCGCCCCTGGGTGTTCTAAAGTCGTAATCATTGCCCATCGTATAATGGTATGCCATGGAGAGCGCACTGCCAGCCGTGAATGGACCTGTATGGGTGCCGTCGATTGCAGATGCACACAAAGAGCCTACTATGCAGCGGTGCTTTTCCGGATCCGGGAAAAATTTACGGATTACGTCCATAGCACTTCCATAATATGTTGTCAGAAGTATTTCCCGTGTTTTGGCGTCCGGTGCATTAGCAATCAGTTTGTCTATGGGGACAGGTTTTTCGAACATATATTTGTCCACCAGGTCTTTGTACTTCTGTAAATAGTCCACCAGGCCGGCAAGACCTGCCACAGCATCCTCACCGTGTTCCGTCATTAGATATTGGGCAATCTTTTCTTGATCCGTATAGCCGACAAAAGGCTTATCTTCGGGTTCTCCGAAAGAACAATAGGAACTGTTCGGCCTGATTAGTTCGAGGCCGTATTTTTCCAGATCCAGAAGTTTCAACACCTCGTCTCGCAAAATAAGCAGAGCCCACGCCCCCACATTATGTTTAAATCCTTCAAACAATTCCTGGGTAGTTGCCATGCCTCCTATCCAGTGTGTTTTTTCCACACAAAGAACGGAGAGTCCTTTCTTGGCAAGGACCATGCTTGCCGTAAGACCGTTGTGGCCTGCTCCCACAACTATTGCATCAAAATCCGTCATATTAATCTCCTCTGTCTATTAGTTGATACCAGTGAATTAACCTATACCATAAGCACACAAAAAGATGTTGTTAACATTTTATCGGGTTATTGTTAGGTAAATACTAATAAATATAGATACCAAGAGTAAACAAAGCAAGGTTGCGGGGATTGTCAGCCAATAAAGTTTCAATGGCCTTGATAGCCTTCATGTCTTTGATGGGCTCAACCTTAATTGAGATTCCCTTGACAGGGCGGTTGAAATTTTTTACATTTTTTCAATTTGGTCCTCTCCTGTTTAGGTGACTATTTTTATTATCTTTATGTATTAGTTAAGAAAAGTCAAACACGTCTATGAAATTTGCCGTGGGAGTCCGGTAGGGTAACCGCATTTGGAAGTTAATCTTGACACTCTCTGGTAAATAGAGTAGCTATTTCTGCTTAGCTATAAAGACTTTTGTGCATTATTACAGTATTTTTTAAAGGAAGTGAATAAACCTTTTTTGCTTATAAAACATAAAAATATCTATTAGGCCAAATATAAAACAGCAGGTGTTTAAATGAATATGGAAAAAACAGGCGATGTTCTGGAGAAGCGCAGGGAAAAACTCAAGGAGATGAAAGAATCGGGCATAAACCTTTTTCCCAACGATTTTTCTGCGGAAAATACGGTAAAGGAGATAAGGGGAATTATTGAAGACTCTCCAGACGATATCTCCCTGGATGAACCTGTGTTTGCGGTTGCAGGGCGCATAATGGCCGTTAATAAGTTTGGAAAATCCGCTTTCATAAGATTTAGGGACCGCACAGGGCTGCTCCAGGCATATGTGAGAAAAGACAAGGTGGGCAGCGAAGGTTACGCTCTTTTCAAACAGCTTGATATCGGAGATTTTATAGGGCTTAAAGGCCCGGTATTTCAGACAAAATCCCAGGAATGGACCCTTCTTGCAACTGACCTGAAGCTTCTGTGCAAGTCTATAAGGCCGCTTCCGGAAAAATTTCATGGGCTGAAAGATCCTGAAAAACGTTACCGCCAGCGGTATCTTGACCTGATAATGAATGAAAATACCAGGGAGATTTTTCTAAAAAGAAGCAGGATCATTCAGAAGATCAGAGATTTTCTGCTTGCACGGGATTATCTGGAAGTTGAGACTCCCATGATGCAGCCTGTTGCCGGCGGTGCAGAGGCTACACCATTTGTCACCCACCACAATGCCCTGGGGATGGATCTTTATCTGCGCATTGCACCGGAACTTTACCTGAAACGCCTTGTCGTGGGCGGGTTTGAAAGGGTGTTTGAAATCAACAGGAATTTCAGAAACGAAGGTGTGTCAACAAAGCATAACCCGGAGTTTACAATGCTTGAGTTCTACCAGGCATATGCTGACTATAATGATCTTATTGACCTGACCCAGGAGATGGTAAGAGATATTGCACAGGCCATTACAGGTTCAACAGCAATTACATACCAGGGTGAAACTATTGACTTTGCAGGCAAATGGCGCAGCATACCCCTTTTGACATCCCTTGTGGAGATCGGCGGTGTGGATGAAAGTCTTTTAAATGATAGACAGGGGCTTTTAGAATTTGCATCCTCAAAGGGGATCACTATTACAAAAAAGGAGAGGTTCGGGAAGATCATTACTAAACTTTTTGATGTTCTGGTGGAGCCCAAACTTATCCAACCCACTTTTATTACAGGATATCCTGTGGAGGTTTCTCCCCTTTCCAGAAAAAGCGACAAAGAGCCGGAGCTTACCGAGCGTTTTGAACTTTTTATTGCGGGAAGCGAGATTGCCAACGGATTTTCAGAGCTCAACGATCCTTGCGATCAGAAAGAGCGTTTCGAGCAGCAGGTGGCAGACAGAAAAGCCGGTGATAAGGAGGCCCATTTGATGGATGAGGATTATATTGCAGCCCTTGAATATGGTCTGCCTCCCACTGCCGGTGAGGGGATAGGCATAGACAGACTTGTGATGCTTTTCACAGACTCTCCCTCTATTCGGGAGGTGATCCTGTTTCCCCATATGAAAAAAGTATCATCAAATCAGGATTAAGCTAAAATGTCTTTTGAATTTTTCATAGGTAGCCGTTATCTCAGGACAAAACAGAGACAGGCGTTTATATCTCTTATCACCATTTTATCAATAGCCGGTATAACAGTGGGTGTGATGGCCCTGATAGTTGTTATTGCGGTTATGACAGGGGCTCAGAACCAGTTCAAATCTCAAATACTTGGCGCCCAGGCCCATATTGTGGTGATGCGTCATACCGGTTCTTTTTCAGATTATGATAAGGTTGCCAAAACGATAGAAAAGATTGAAGGGGTTGAATCAGCAACGCCTTTCATCTACACACAGGCCATGCTAAGATCCTCATCCGGAGTTTCAGGTGCTTTTATAAAAGGAGTGGATCCCGAAACAGCGGGAAAAGTTATCAAAATGCTCGATAAAATACCTTTAGAGGAGCGATTTAAAGGTAACGTTGCCCCCAACAGCACAGCAACTGTTCCCGGAATTATTCTTGGTGCAGAGCTTGCAGCCAGCCTTGGGGTGATGAAAGGAGATATTATCTACCTTATATCTCCCAAGGGGATGATGTCGCCCATAGGGCACATGCCTGTCATGAAAAGGTTTATGGTGACGGAACCTTTTAAATCCGGTATGTACGAGTATGACATCACCATGGCTTATATCCATATAGAGGATGCTCAAAATATTATGCATATGGTAGATGACGTCACCGGCATTGAGGCCCGGGTCACGGATGTTTACGATGTGAACAATATCGGGAAAAGGATAACTTCAGAGCTTGGGTTCCCATACTGGAGCAAGAACTGGATACAGATGAATCACAACATGTTCTCAGCACTTGAGCTTGAGAAAAAAGTTATGTTTATTATTCTCACACTCATAGTTCTTGTGGCGGCCTTTAACATAGCCAGCACCCTTATTATGATGGTCATGTCCAAAACCAAGGATATTGCCATTTTAAAAGCCATGTGCGCAACAGATAAAAGCATAAGAAAAATCTTTGTGTACAACGGAATAGTTATAGGTTTAATAGGAACATTTTTGGGGACCTGTCTTGGATCCATACTGTGTGCGGTTCTTAAGAGATATAAATTTATAGAACTTCCCGGTGATGTTTACTATTTCACAACGCTTCCCGTAAGTCTCGAGGCTTTGGATCTTTTTTTTATAGTATCTGCTGCAATGGTGATATGCTTTTTGGCCACCCTTTACCCTGCATATCAGGCGTCAAAGCTCAATCCTATTGAGGCGATCCGCTATGGGTAATCCTGATGCTGCCCAGGGCAGCCTTATTTCAGTGGTGAAAATGTCAAAAAGTTTCCAAACCAGCGGCGAGCCCATTGATATCCTGGAAAAAGTTGATCTTGAAATTAATAAGGGAGAGACCGTAGCGGTTGTTGGCGATTCGGGTATAGGCAAATCCACTTTTATGCATCTGCTGGGAACCCTTGACAGACCTGACAGCGGCTCTCTTGCTTTTAACCAGGAGGATGTTTTTCAGTTTGATGATGAAAAACTGGCAAAATTCAGAAACGAGTTCATCGGTTTTATATTCCAGTTTCATCATCTTCTTCCTGAATTCAGCGCCCTTGAAAATACAATGATGCCGGCCCTTATAAATGGCAAGACCAACCAACAGGCAAGTGAAGCTGCAGAGGAGATCCTGACAAGGGTCGGGCTTAAGAAAAGATTGCATCACCGGGTGGGTGAACTTTCAGGAGGGGAGCAGCAGCGGGTTGCCCTTGCCAGGGCAATTGTGTTAAAACCTGCTTTGCTGCTGGCAGATGAACCAACCGGCAATCTGGATAGAAATAACAGCCGGCATGTTCATGAGTTGTTTGTGGAGCTGAACCAAGAACTGTCCATGACAATGGTGATTGTTACTCACAATATGGAACTTTCCGCTCTTATGTCACGTAGTATCACTATTGTTGACAGTAAACTGGTGGAAATTTAGATAAGGTACCTAATTTTATGCTTAGATGTTTGTGTCTGGTTTTAGTTTCAATACTGTGTCTCCCGAATATTGTATGTTCAGCCCAAAAAGCAAGGATAGCTATACTGCCTTTTACTGTGTCTCCATCTGATGGAATGGAATATCTTATAACAAAGATCCCGGATATAATCGCAAAACAATTACGGAAAAACGGCGCGGTTGTGGTAGACTCGGGCCCTGCCGCAGATCTTTCATGGGGAAAAGAGCCCCAAAACCATGATGAAATCAGAGAGTTTGGGAAAAAAATAGATGCCCAATATGTTGTTTGGGGCAGTTTAAACCTCCAACAGGAAGAGTACAATATAGATTTGAAGATTGTGGAGGTATGGAGCATTGATCCCCCCAAAGTTTTTTCAGATAAGGGGGTTGGCATTCAGAACCTCTCCGCTGTTTTGATGACCATGGCCCAGGATATCAGTTTAAAGGTTTTTAAACAGAAAAAGGTCGCAAAGATTATTGTCGAAGGCAACAGGCGGTTGGAAGATGATGCTATTTTAAGGGTGATTAAGACAAAACCCGGGGATATATATCTACCTGAAAATATTTCTAAAGATCTGAAAATAGTTTACGAAATGGGATACTTTGAGGATATAAGGGTTGAATCTGAAGACAGCCCTGAAGGACTGGTGATAATATTCAGGGTCAAAGAGAGGCCCACCATAAGAAAAATCCGTTTTAAAGGCAACAAAGTATATGAACCTGAGGAGATTACGGAAGAGGCCCTTACAATCAATACCGGTTCGATCCTGAATATATTTAAGATAAACAGTGACATAAAACGCATTGAAGATCTATACAAAGATAAAAACTATCATAATGTTAAAGTAACGCACAATGTTCATCACCTTGACAACAATCAGGCTGATCTTGAGTTTGTTATAAAAGAGGGCAAAAAGATCAAAATAAAAGAGATTGTCTTTGAAGGTAACACAGCCTATTCTGTTCGAAAGCTGGGGAAAAATATGAAAACCAAGAAAAAAGGTTTTTTCTCCTGGCTCACATCATCCGGAGACCTTAACATAGAGGATCTAAACCAGGATGTAATGAGGCTTACCTCATATTATCACATCAACGGATTTATCCAGGCCAGGGTTGGAGAGCCCCTGATTGAAGAAAAGGGGGAATGGATATATGTAACAATAAAAATTGAAGAGGGCTCCCAGTTTAAGGTTGGAAAAGTTGACGTTGAGGGAGATCTTATCCTCAGCAAGGAAGAGCTGATAAAAGGTCTGAAGATAGGGGGAGAAAAGTTTTGTAACAGGAAGGTGCTGCAAGATGATGTGATTTTACTGACAGATGTTTATTCAGACCGGGGATACTTCAAGGCAGATGTTGCACCTCGAATTGATAAGAATTTTTATGACCTAACTGCAGATATAACATTTATAATCAGAAAAGGAGATCCGGTCTATTTTGAAAAAATTCTTATCTCCGGAAACACAAAAACCAGAGACAAGGTTATTCGCCGGGAGCTTAATGTTGATGAACAGGCGCTTTACAGCGGTAGCCGGCTGAAACGTGGTGTGAGAAATCTGTACAGGCTTGATTATTTCGAGGATATTAAGGTAAATACCATAGGTGGCAGCCAAGAGGACAAGGTCATTTTAAAAGTTGATGTTACTGAAAAACCCACAGGCATGTTTACCTTCGGGGCAGGGTACAGCAGTGTTGAAAATCTTTTTGGAACGGTCTCCGTCTCCCAGAGAAACCTTTTCGGCCGCGGTCAAACACTTGGTTTAAAGGCTGAAGTGGGAGGATCAACAAACACCTATTCCATTAACTTTACCGAGCCGTGGCTTTTTGACATGCCCCTTTCTGCCGGGTTTAGCGTATTTAAACAGGAAAGAGATTACGATGAATATGACAAGGATACGACAGGCGGCAGTGTGAGGTTCAGTTATCCGATTTTTGACTACACCCGTGCATATATATCCTATTCATATTCAGTATCTGATATCAATGATATTGACATGTTAAATGCCTCCCAGGCTGTCAAAGACCTTGAGGGGGAAAATTTGACAAGCAGCTTATCCACAACTCTGCGCTATGATTCAAGAGACAGGCTGATTAATGCAACCGAAGGATCCGAATACAGTTTCACTGTAAAATATGCAGGAGGGCCACTTGGCGGAGACATTGCATTTACCAAGTATACTTTAGAAGCAGCGTGGTATGTTCCTGTGGCCTGGAAAATTGTGTGGTTCATGCATACTGAAGCCGGGTATGTTACTGAAAACTCAGACGGACTGCTTCCTGATTACGAACGTTTCTACCTGGGAGGCATGAACTCTATGAGGGGATTTGACTGGAGAGATATTACCCCCATGGATCCTCCCGGAGATCCTAACGGCATCAAGGTGGGGGGCAATAAGAAACTGCTGTTCAACTTTGAACTCCATCGTCCTTTGTTTAAGGAATCAGGATTGGTTTTGATTGTTTTCTATGACGTGGGCAATGCATATGATGACCATGAAAAAGTTGATATCAACAATGTCAGAGAAAGTTGGGGTTATGGCGTAAGATGGTATTCCCCAATCGGACCGATCCGTCTTGAGTATGGACGGATTGTTAACCCCAGAGAGGGAGAGGACAGCAACGGAAACTGGGAGTTTTCCATGGGCAATGCATTCTGAAAAGCATTTCTCATTAAAACTCATCAAGGGTAAAGACAAAATAAATTAACATCATTGTACATATGATTGTACTGTCAATATTGTCCATTAACTTAACACCGTTAATATTAAAAGGAGTTAACAATGCGTTTTTTAACAAAGACTTTTAGCGTAATTTTTTGTTTATCGGCACTTTTTGTTGTTTCTTCATTTGCCGCAGATGTGGCCAAAATAGGTGTTATTGACCTGCAGAGAGTACTGGAAACATCTGATGCAGGCAAAGCAGCCCAGGTTGAAATTACCCAAAAAGGGCTCAAGATGGGAGATGAGCTTAAAAGAAAAGAGGCAGAGTTGGTGGAACTCAAAACGAGGCTTGATAATGAAGCAATGGTTATGACCAGGGTGCTGAAAGAGGAGAAAGAGCGTGAGCTGCAGATAAAGTACCTTGATTTGAAACAGCTTGAAAAAAAATTCAGAGCTGATTCCAAGGAGATGAACAACAGACTTTCTGAGCGGATTAAAGATGAGATTATTACGATTGTAGAAGAGATTGGGAAAACAGAGGGGTATCTCATTATAATTGAAAAAAAAGTTGTACATTATTATCCCAACACAATAGATGTGACAGACAAACTCATACAAAAATACAATTTAAAATATACTAAGAAATAAGATTTAAAGTTTTATATTAAAAAATATTTCCGGGGAGGTAAAATGGAAAAACAGTATAATATCAAAGAGATTATGGAT
>JAUXBD010000194.1 GCA_030619585.1 Desulfobacteraceae bacterium | reverse complement strand
GCGGTTTCCCTGGTCTAATAGTTTCTGAAGTTCAACAAGGTGTTTTAACCCTCTTGTCGTTACCGCATCCGGGAAACATGCAACACCGTCAGTTACAAGGGTACAGTTTTTAATCTCCACAAAACACTGATTATTTTCCCTCTTTGTTAAACAAAGGTCTAACCTGGAATGATTGCCGACTTTAACCTCAGGCTTTATCCGGTCATAGCCTTGAAGCTCTTTGACCATTCCATCTTCAATGGATTTGTGTACAAGACGATTGGGTACGTTGGTGTTTACACCCACAAGGGAAGATGGCATATCAATAATTTCCCAGGTATATTTCAGCTTTCTTTTCGGATTGTCATGGGACGACAGAAAAACAGTTCTGCCGGGCTCTGAACACTCCTTCATGGAGTCCGAATTTGCACAATGGGCTGTCACCACCCTATTGTTATTAAGTTTTACATCAGCAAGAAATCGTTTGTATCTTTTAACAAGCGTGCCTGAAATAAGCCTGGGCCATGCCAGGCCTCTTAAATCTGCCATATTCGTAAGCTCGAAAACATTTTCTTTAAAAACAAGTGAGCCCCCGGTTTTGCCGGGGGCTCACTTGTATGAATTATACTTAGTGCCTGAACGAAAACCCCCTATTTCCCCAATTTCTGCGTTGGTAGCAAAATTTTAATCCTCAAAATACTCAATGTATTCCTCCGGTTAAAATTTTGCTACCGCCTTGAACTTGGAAAAATACTGAGTTTTCGTTCAGGCACTACTTAATATAAATATCTTACTCCTTAAGCTTAACAAGGTCATTTACTTTAAAGCCGGCTCCTGACTTTATAGTGGCAACAGAGCCGTCTTTTCCAAAAAATGCGGTGATCATCAACTCCCCTTTTATGTTTCCGGGAGCTCTGCCAAGAGAAATACCTGTTTGTGGATCGATGATATCTTCACCAAGATCCTGTACCACAAGGATTTCGCCAACATGTAATCCTGTCTTTTTGCCGGCATTCAGGTAAACGTTTCTCCCCTTGACACTGGCTATTCTCCCGTTCCAATCTGTTGCCTCAAGCTGCTTAAGCATGTTTACCATAGCTTTTGTCAGCGCATCCCTTAAAGCTCCGTCCCGAAGGTCTGTATCATATGAAGATTTTGATCCAAGCCCCAACACACCGCCGGTTTTCTTCTTGTAAACGCCCTGGCCTGAGTCTGCCAGGATCTGAATTCCCGTTGTTGTGTCAACAATCCTGTAGTCAACGGTTACCCTTGCCACCTGTGTTTTTGACTTCACAATAAGAAGATCTCTACCCTCTTCCACCTCTGAATATGCGGTAATCGCACCGGTTACAATGGCGTTAAGTCCCAGGACCTTGCCCATTTTTGCTGCAGTATTTGGGTCAATCGCGCCTGTCGCACCCAGGGATTGCTGCTCCATTATTGATTTTAAATCCTGCTGCGGGATGATAATAAAGCGAGTTGTCTTCTGGAGTATTGTCCCCAAAATATCTGAGGCTGCGTCTCCTATTCCAAGAACCCTCGAGGGTGTTTTGTTTTGGAAGTTAACAACACCTACCCTTAATTTTGGGCCTGTGTATTCTCCTGTCGGCGCCAGTTCATCCGATATTCCTGTGAGAGAGGAGTCATCTCTTACCTGGCCGGTCATCTTTGGGCTGCAACTGAAAAGGCAAAAAGATGCTGCCAGAAGCAACACAGTTAAGCGATAGAAATTACTTGTTTTTGTCATCTTGTGCCTCCTTGTGTAAAAGTTCATTTGTTATCTAAAACAATATCCATAAAATTGTTTGCTTGTGTATATCTTGAAGGTATTTCAAATAGTTTTGCAGAAGGTGTTATCAGTTTAATGTTTGTTAAAATTGTTGTCACCTTTAATTTATCATCCACGACTACGCTTTTAATGGTCATTCCGTCAAGATCATTTGCGTTCCATATCAGCCCGTTTTGTATATTACCATTTTTAAATGTTATTTTTACTTTGTATTTGTCTGTTGGGTGGCCGTTAATGGTTTCCCTGCCAAGTCTTGTTTTTTGCACATCAGGCTTTTCATAATAGTCATTATCCGTTGATTTATAGGCTATGTACTTCTTTTTGTTCGGATACACAGAATAGGTAACCTGCTTGTCGCCACGGTGAATAGTAACAATGTTACGGATGCCGGAAGGCATATCCCCGGCGTTTGCCATGCCCGCATAATCCATATCCATCCTTATTTTCTTACCTGCTTTTGCTATTGGGATCTTGAAGCTGAAACTCTCTTTGCCCTTTTTATCAATAGCAGTTGTCTCCATAATTGCCGAGAAATCCCTCTTTCCGTAGTCCATGTGACCGATTGCAGCCGGAGGAGGCATTTTCATTTCAATTTCAGGGATTTTCAACACCGGTGCTGTAGATACCGCCCCTAAAGTAAAGGGTCCGGGCCCAACCGGAAGAGTCATAACAACCCTTTTTATCATCTCATTGGTTTCCCGTAGAAGATGAACGTTCAGTACCTTGGTTATCAATTGTGCACCAAGACTTTTAACCAGGTTCTTTTCTACGCCTTCATCCTTTGCATAACTTGGAATTGAAACCCATGGGACATCTTTATCCTTCATATCTTTTACATTTGCTGCTATTGCAGTGGCTTTACCCAGCGTATCATTGGTTGCGTCTTCGCATTTTACACCAATACCGTTTTTCCAGAAAACACCACCTGTATTAGTGTTTATTATTTTAAATTTTCCCCTGACTTTTCTCACATTGTAAACACCAATTGTGGTTTCCCCAAAGTCCATTAGAGTTCCGAAAACAAGGCCTTCGACTTGAAGCTCCTGCTTGAGTTTTTCAACACTCGCCATCTCAAGCTGCCCCCCAAGGGTTATCCCCATGCGGTCTCTCAATATCTGGTCTGTTTCAGCAAGAGCCTTTACATTATAGTGTCTTTGCGTCATAGCTTTTGCCAGCTTTTCCCTTACAAAATTGGGGCCGGCAACATCGGTGGTGTCGTTTTTCAAAGGCAGAAGCGCAACCTTTTTTATAGGATTGTTCGGATTGGCAGGCGGACCCAACATCAGCCCCACACACCCTGAGATCAATATCATTGAGAAGATGAGCATGGAAAGCAGCAGCACACGTTTCATATATATCTCCTGAAATTCAACTTCATAAGATCATCAATTCATCATCATCTTTATATTAATGCTGTTTTGTGTAATATCGGTTATGTCCACAGAAAAGCCGTCATACTGAATCATGGCCAGTTTATCTGCAATACCCTGGGAGCTTCCTGTAAACTCAACATCCAGTGTGGCAACGCCTGAGCTGAATCCTCGCTGATGCAAACTCTTTACGCCGCGTACCTTGCTGGCCAAAACATTTTTAAATTTGACCAGATAACCGTATGAGCTAACATCTGAGACTGTGACTTGGATCATTGTTCCTCCGCTCACATCCTTGCTCCAGCGGGCTATTATCTGGTCAATCAGGTTGTCTGCAATTCCCTGGGTGGCCTGTTTAAGAGCCTCCATCCCTGCCGTGCTTTCATTGGGATGAACAGCTGCGCCATGGTTTGTGGCAGATGCGATTACCTGTCCGTTATCGGTATTGACCGCCCTTAAAGAAACATCTGCCTGCGATGATTTCATAGATGTGCCCATGACCGACCCTGCAAGCTTTGCCAAAGATTTTCCATATATTACAACCTCTGCGTCATAAAGATTGCCTATTGTTTTAACAGCATCATTTGTGAGGGTATCTACTTTATATGCGTCTGATATCTTAACATTTTTTGTCCTTACCGAAGGATCCACAACATTGAACCCCTTTTCACTGAGTTTCTGCATCAAAATGTTTTCAGTAACGGTCATTTCTGTCTGGCCGGAAACCACATCACCATGACCGGCGCCAACATTCCACCAGTAAGTATAATACTGACTTCCAATGTTTTGTTCAGCCACCATCATCATTATCCTGGGGTAATTCTTTTTTGCCATGAGAAGCCCCAGTGCTGAAAGATCATTTTTCAGGTCACCTGCAGCAACAGTGGCCTGGATAGTAACCTGATATAGATTTCCCATGGGACTTTCAGAGATGACATTATAGCTGCGGATGTACCCTTGGGTCTTGGAGTAGACATTGTCGCTTAAAGTTTCGTAGTTTTGAACAACCGTCTCAGCTGACACCATGGTGCCGACCGCCTGTTCTACTGCCTTTCTCTGGGCGTCACTAATGGCGTTGTCCCTTGCCATTGCCGTATTATTATTGCTTATTACAGCCACACCCTCTGATGTAACAGTGGTCTCAGAAGCCTGCTGAGAAAAAGTATTTAAGGGGAAAAGCAACAGGAAAGTAAATGCTATCAGGCTGATTTTTATGATATCCTTCATAACTCCTCCGGATCTGTTATTAAAAACATGATGAAATTCAAGATTAATTTTCTAAATTGCAAAGCGAAGCCGGTTATTTGGTATAAATTTTTGTTATGGGGCCT
>JAUXBD010000091.1 GCA_030619585.1 Desulfobacteraceae bacterium | reverse complement strand
TCGAGTCCATGATATGACTCTAATGATATATCCATATAAACAACCGGCAGTGAATTTTCCGAAAGTTTGCTAATCTCTGTTAAAAGCTCATCTGCCTCCCATATCTTACGATCTGCATTGGCGGTTTTCAGATCATTATCGGATTTAAACACAGGGTCAGATTTAAACACAGGAGACCACCATACTATGACTATCAGGATGACAGCGGTTGCAGCCATACTTAAAACGGGATTTGTGTTCAAATGCCCGAATGAAAAAAATTCGGACTTTCCCCCAGACGCTTCCAAAGGTAAAGCTGTTTTTTGTTCCATAGGCGGTGCAAAATTTCTGGCATTATTACCAAGCTGTTTAAGGTCCTTTTCAAGTTTTCTTTTACTGTCCCCGCATAACCCGCATGAAGCCATATGGACCTTTAGTTCGGGAGAAAGGACGGCTTCATCCACGACAGACCATATTGTTTGATCTTCACTCAAATGGTTTTTGCTTTTTTCTTTCATCCTTCCCCCTCTTACAATAGCAGCATCGGAGATTCTTTTTTAAACTTTTTAACCCCACGATACAGATAGGTTTTCACTGTACTTTCATGTTTTCCCAGAATCTCAGAGATCTCTTTTATTGTCAGGCTGTCCATAAATCTTAATAAAAAAACCTCCTGCTCCATTTTTGACAGTTTTTTCAGCAGCATACCAAAATTTTCCCAAAACTCCCTGGCCATGAGATTATCCAGGGCATCCGGATTACTACCCACTTTACAATCATACCGGCGGGTTTGATCCATGCTGAAAAACATTTTAAATGCTTCCAGGGTGCTTTTTTTCCGATAATAATCCCTCACACGGTTCAAAGCTATCTTAAAAAGCCAGGGCTTAAAGCGATTTGGATCTTTCAGCCTGGTCAGACTTTTGTATGCCTGAATTAGAATGTCCTGTGTAATGTCCTGGGCATCCATATGTGATCCGGTTCTGTAATAAACCATACGAAAGATATCCTTGTCGAAAATATCTATAAGCCCTTCAAAAGCCTTCCTGCTACCGGCCACGGCGTGACGCACCAAGGTTGCCACATGATCGTCGGAATCTGTCTTCTCAAGTTCAATTTTCTTCCGGCACGACCGGTTCATATTGTTCCCATTTAGTATGCTTAAAAACTCCGTGTCATCTAAACTGAAAGACGAACCAACATTCAATTTTGTTTACAACAACAATAATAATTTTTCATTTGACACACAACCATATTTCCTCTATATACGCTAATTCCTTTCTGTATGGAAACCATAGTCTTGCAAATAGGCAGTATTGCTAAGAAAGACTCGGGTTATACTCTGCAACAATAGGCTGCATGTATTTTTTAACAGTTTCCAAATCAGATTTTCACTCTATAGGGGGTTAAATGGACGATTTTCTTCACAAACTTAGAAGCAACAACAAACGATTTAACAATAATTCCAGGCAACACAATAACCAACAAAAAAACTCCTATGAAAGACAAAGTAGAAGGCATGAAGGACCTGACAAAAATATATCAGACAAACTGTTTGACATGCTTGGGGAAATCCTTCCGGACATAAAGTACTTTCTGGAAGAAAACATAAGACGCCATCAACAGATGCTTGCAATTGAGGAGCATAGAGTCGTAATAGAAGAGCAACAAGTCCAGGCATCACATCGCATTGCAACTTCTATTGCCCGGCTTGCAGGTAACTCTACCCAAAACTCTTTGGCAGGCAGTACCATTATACATGAGGAGCAAAACGTTGTAGAACCCCCGGTTGACTCAAGCATGGCTCAGAAAAACATGCAAACACAATGTGCTGCAAGCATGGCAAGCTCACCGCAAGAGCAGAGAGCACCTTTTAGCCTGGGCAGAAAAGAGGTGCTGAACCTTATAATGACGCTTCGTAAAGAGGGAAACTCTTTTAAACAGGTGGCTGTGTGTCTTGAAGAGCAAAACATCCCTACTTTTTCAGGAAAGGGAAGATGGCATGCGCCAACTGTGGCAAATCTTTTAAAAAGGTAGAAGCTAAGGGCCGCCTTTTTTTATATCAACGATCTTATCATATACTTTTTGCTTTGAGAGCCTGTACTTTTGTGCGATCTCTTTGGCCAGGTCAGAGGGTTTGGGCCCTAATTTGTCAAATGGTTCGCCAAGCCTCTTTACTATTTCATCTACCATTGTTTTTTCTTGGGTTTTTTCTTGGGTTTCTTCTTGACCACCATCTTCTGCTGGTTGCCCGGAAACAATAATTGTACATTCACCTTTTACCTGATCTCTTTGTTTTAATTTGTCGCAGACTTCAGACAAACTTCCCCGTATAAATTCTTCGTAGCGCTTTGTCATCTCGCGGCAGACTACACACTGCCTGTCACCCATTTTTGCTGTGAGCTCTTCAAGAAATGTTAAAATACGCTTTGGAGATTCATAAAATATGATCGTGCATTTCTCTTCGGCAAGTTTTTCCAGCCAGGTTAAACGGGGGCCTTTTTTTTTAGGCGAGAAACCGGCAAAGAAAAAAGAGTCGGTGGGAAGGCCTGATGCGCAAAGGGCCGTTATTGAAGCAGAGGCGCCAGGGACCGGGATGATCTTTATGCTGCTTGCGATTGCTTCCTTTATAATGCGGTATCCGGGATCTGACACTGACGGGGTGCCTGCATCGGAAACGAGGGCAACAGAGTACCCAGATTTAATTTTATTAACAAGATTTAGGGCCTGCTCCCTTTCGTTGTACTCGTGATAGGAGACAAGTTTGCTTTTTATATTGTGGTGAGCTAAAAGCTTTCCCGTGTTGCGCGTATCCTCTGCGGCAACAATATGAGCCTGTCCAAGCACGTTAAGGGCCCTTAAGGTAATATCATCCATATTCCCAATGGGTGTGCCCACTATGTAAAGTGTGCCAGGATCTTTATCCGTAGGCGAGTTCAAAGGCATTTTTAATAATCTCAAAATGTGGGGTGTTTTGCCTTACGTTTATGGCCACAACATCAAACCTTGCTTTTGAATTGCCGAGCCCTTTGTCTTTAAGATATTGCAGGGCAACCATTGATATCTTCATCTGTTTTTTCAATGTTACCGCTAACTTCGGATCTCCATAGTGATAGGATTTTCTGGCCTTGACCTCAACAAAAACAATCGTATCCTTGTTTTTTGCAATGATGTCTATCTCACCTAACTTTGTGCGATAGTTTTGCTCAAGTATCTTGTACCCGTGCTTTTTAAGATGTATGGCCGCAAGAGCCTCGCTTCTTTCTCCGAATAGCTGCTGTTTGCTGGGCATAATAGTTTAATGCAGGCTTCAAACAAAAAAATAGTGGGTAAAAAAACCACAGGGCCGGAAAGGAAATCCTGCCGGCCCTGCTTTTATATTAAAAAACTGTATTTACCTCTATCTGGTACGTTTCTCTTTGATTCTTGCAGCTTTTCCCCTTAGTTGTCGCAGATAATATATCTTTGAACGTCTCACGCGACCCCTGGAAACAACCTCGATCTTATCAATAAGCGGAGAGTGAAGCGGAAAAATTCTCTCTACTCCAACACCATAGGAAACCTTACGAACAGTAAAAGATGCATTTGTGGTGCCCTTGCGCCTACCAATCACAACTCCCTGAAAAGCCTGGATACGCTCTTTTTCTCCCTCTTTAATTCTTACATACACCTTAACAGTATCACCCGCCGCAAAATCAGGCATATCCATTCTCATCTGTTCTTTTTCTATCTTTTTTATTATATCCATCGTCCCTTTCTCCAACATTTAATAATATTTCCCTTTAGCCTGTCTAACATTTTAGCCTTTCTGACCCTTTAAGTCTGTCTAACCCTTTAAGTCTGTCTAAAACGATCGATACCGCAGACCGGACCGAAAGATGATTATATTCGGAATCCCCTTTGATCGGGTCAAGAACATAATCAGCTTCTTCAACAAACTCCTTTGCCAATCCCCATCCTGTCCCAAACAGAAGAAGAAAATGCTTGCCCTGCTCCATGCTATCCCGGATCTTTCCATAGCCAACATTCCGGGAATTGTTTTTTGCACTTGTAACAATGGTTTTTATCTCTTCACCATTGTTGCTGTTTATATGCTCTACTACCTCCTCGAAAGACCCCATGATTTTAATCAGGTCCAAAGCTGCGCCACGCATGGGGTTATATTTTGCGCCCGCTCCTTGTTTCCAGTGGGAGACAATTTTTTCAATAAGCTCTTTTTGATCCTTTAATGGGGTAACCACATAAAAAGTGTGAACCCCGTAAGTTTTTGCCGCCCTTGATATATCATGAAGATCAAGGTTAGTTACTGCTGAAGCAATTGTTTCACCGTTCTTATTAACCACCGGATAGTGCATCAGGGCCAGATAAAGATTAGAAGCCATTTCAAAACACCGTATAAAGCTAAAAAGTCCCGCCCCGGCGGGACTCCTTGTGACCCAACTGGTCTAACTGACCAGGGATCTTGAAATTTCTTCTATGCAGATATAATCTTTTCAATATCAATACACCACTTTTTCAGTATCTCTTTCTCCTGAAGGTTAAGCTTCCTATCTTTTAGCAGATCCGGTCTTTTTAACACTGTCCTTATCAACGATGTTTCAAGTCGCCACTTTTCAATGTCCCCATGATTTCCTGACAAAAGCACTTCAGGTACTTTTTCACCTTCAAATACAGGGGGCCTTGTATAATGGGCGTGCTCTAAAAGTCCCCCTTCAAATGAATCCTTTTCAGCTGAATCATCACCGCCCAGAACTCCGGGAATAAGCCTGGCCACAGCATCAATTACAATCATGGCAGCAAGCTCTCCCCCTGTGAGCACATAATCTCCTATGGAGATTTCATAATCAACAAGCCCATCCAACACACGCTCATCCACACCCTCATAGCGCCCACAAATCATTATCAGCCCGTCAAATTGAGCAAGCCTGCGGGCTATACCCTGGTCAAATTTACGACCCTGGGGTGTGAGGTATATGGTCTTTGCATTTGCAGAGGGAGCGTTTGCCTTTGCGGCCCTCACAGCCCCAGCCAGAGGTTCCGGTTTCATTACCATCCCACAGCCACCGCCATATGGCCTGTCATCGGTGACCTTATGTCTCCCTTCTGCGAAACCCCTTACATCAATACTTGAGGCAGAGATAATTTCCCGTTCAATCGCCCTTCGGACAATCCCGTGATTTAAAAACGGGTTGATCATTTCAGGAAAGATAGTCAGAACAACAAAATCCATCATAATCTATTAGGGTCTATCCCCTGCTTCAATATCTTCAGACGGTTCAAGACCTTCAGGCAAGTCCACCCACACGGTTTTTGCATCAAGATCTATCTTATCAACTACTGTTTCCAAGGCTGGGATTAAAATTTCACTCCCTTTGCCCGGGTCTTTCACCACGTAAACATCGTTGCAGCCTGTGGCGATTATGGACTCAACAAAACCTAGATATCTGTTATCAATCGTCAAAACTTCAAGTCCTATAATTTCAAACCAGTAATATGTGCCGTCATCAAGCTCCGGCAGTTCTTTTTTCCTGATAAAAATCTCGGCACCCACAAGGGCCTTTGCATCATCACAGTTTTCTATACCCCTTAAAGATAAAAGAATATTACGTTTGTGAGGTTTTACCTGTCTCACGGCACGCTCTTTTTCATGACCGCTTTTATCTCTTAAAAGAACCCTGCCGTCCGGTTGAAAAGCCGAAGGTGATTCAGCAAAAGAGCAGACCTTGAGGTTTCCATGCACCCCATGAACTGAAACGACCTTCCCTATTAAGAGAAAATCATCTTGCTTCATGGATTATTCAACAATCTCAAGAACCGTACGTTTTTTTACCTTTGCCGAGGCAGCGCTCAATATGGTTCTCATAGCCCGGGCAGTACGGCCCTGTTTTCCGATAACCTTCCCAAGATCCTCTTTAGCCACTTTCAATTCCAATACCGAGGTCTGATTCCCCGTTACTTCTGCAACCGTCACATCATCAGGATTATCGACCAGTGCCTTTGCAATGAACTCAATCAGATCTTTCATAGCTCTATCTCCTTTGCAGTCTGTTGAGAGAATTAGGAATCTAAAACATGTCTAAGCAGGACTGTGATTGGAAAAACAACCCTCTTTTTTCAGAATACTGTTTACAGTATCTGATGGTTTGGCGCCAAAGTCCATCCAGTGTTTGACCCTATCTTTTTTTACCGTAACCTCCGCAGGATCCAAAAGAGGGTTGTAAGTACCCACAATTTCAAGAAACCTGCCGTCCCTTTTGAAATCGTTGTCTGCGACAACTATACGGTAAAAGGGCCTTTTCTTTGAGCCATGCCTGGCCAATCTAATTTTTACTAACATTAAATTTTCTCCATTAAAACGGCAGCATCC
>JAUXBD010000173.1 GCA_030619585.1 Desulfobacteraceae bacterium | reverse complement strand
CCTTTTTAATCCAGAAAGGTCGTGCTTGATCTATATTGCAATTTCAGGTGATACAAATGACTTTACGCAATAGATGACTTTAAGGGTTGAAATAATATTCACTATTGCAATACACTTCTAGAATTGAAAAAATTTACTTTTATAACTGTTTTACCAAAAGGAGAAATGCCATGAGACTTGTTAATACAATCGGGAGTTTCTCGGTTGCTTTTATCCTCACATTTTTTTTGGTTATCACTTACGGGGTCGCTTCAGATGAAAAACAAAAAACACTCAATCGTGAAATGGACCCGGTTGTGGTGTCTGGTGAACAATGCCTGTCACTTAAGGGCAAAACAATAAACAGTTATGGCCTGTATGCTTTTCAAAAAGAAAAACTGGTTTCCATACCTTTTCAAATTGATGAGCTTGATACGAAAGGCAATTTTGTGCTCACAGGCGGTATTAAAAAATATTCTGACGAAGATAAAGAGCATTTCGATTCAAACGATCAGCTTGTATTTATGGCTAAAGATACAGGTGACAAGCTCATGCAGGATAAGACTTTGCCGGATGAAGCAACCGGATGCATTGAAATAACTGTTGTAGACCCTGTTACCGCTGATAAGGGATGGGTCTATCTAATGGTGTTTCCCAACCCCCCCGAGGGGTCTGCTATAGATTATGTGACTTATAAGAATGACGAAACAAAGATCAATGCATTGAATTACTCTGTTATTTTTAACAAAAAACATGCTGTTGCTGCAAGAGACTATGCTTTTGGCAAAGGGATCGGTGGCGATGGGAAAGATTTCCTTGATCGTGTGAAGGTTCGAATAACCATGAAACAGATTCTTACCATCAATCGTACAGAAGAAGATGTTAAGGTAAAAGAATTAGGGTATATTGACGGGCCTGTTAGAGTTGTTGTGCGCACATCAAACAAGATTCCTCTGTTTTTAGGCATGTCGGCAGCTAAAACAAAACAAAATACATTCTACTACTACGGTTATGCCGACTTTCCCTTTGCTGTGGACATGTTTGTGATCCCCAGTTATTTCCATGTTTATGTGATTGATGATTATCTTAATTTCAAGGGATGGACTTTTTTTTCTGATAAAAATCCTGACGGACATACCATTGACGGCATAATTGATGATTCGGATAAAAAGTTGGATCTGTCACCCTGGCAATGGACGGTTGTTTCCGGAGATAAGTTGGCTTTCTGGTCCAGGGTGCGTTACCCGAAAGGCTGTCCGGTTAAAGCGCACCTTTATTTCAACGATGATATGAATGGCAAAGATAAGTTAGAAGATGCCAACGGAGAGTTGCCGGGAATCGGTTATGATTTCAGGGGGGAAGACTGGGATAAGGTGGAAAGATTTCCCATTGAGTTTCGTTTTATGCATTTCTTCACAAAGGCCTATGTAAAAGGAGATGAAAAAGAGGTTGTCAATACTCATGACCAGCCGTTGCGGGTGTCTGTAAAGCAGTTTTAATGAAATATTAATGGCTCAGGCAATGGAACAACCCAGATTATACATGGCCCCGATAAAGGGTTTTACAGATCATACCTACAGAAATACTTTTGCAGAACATTTCGGTGGGTTTGATCTGGCTGTTTCTCCCTTTATTGCCAGCAAAAGAGATAACAAAATTAAGAAAAAATATGTGAAGGATGTACTTCCTGAAAACAACACCGGGCTGCCGGTTGTCCCCCAGATCCTCAGCAAGACAGGCAAAGATTTTATAACGCTTGCCAACTATTTGTATGATCTGGGTTATGGCATTGTAAACTGGAACTTGGGGTGTCCTTATCCCATGGTGGCCAAGAAAAAGCGTGGCTCAGGAATGCTGCCCCATACTGATATGATTCAAGGGTTTCTGGATAATGTAATCCCCGGGATCAAGGGAACACTTTCCATAAAAATCAGACTTGGATGGCACAGTAAGGATGATATTTTCCGCCTGATACCGATTCTGAACCAATACCCTTTGGAAGAGCTGATAATTCATCCAAGAACAGGCATTCAGCGTTACGATGGAGAAGTTGATCTTGAGGCTTTCGGGCAGATTGTTTCAATGATCAACATTCCCCTTGTCTATAGTGGCGATATCAGGACTTTTGAAGATTTTAAAAAATTGTCCCGGAGGTTTGATAGTGTGAGCAGATGGATGATTGGACGGGGGTGTCTGGCCAATCCATTTTTACCTTTTGCAATAAAGACAGGGGGGGAGGAGATACAAGGCAGAATCCGGAAGATAAAGCATTTCCATGAAGCACTGTTTGAAAAGTACAGCATCCTTTTGGATGGTCCTTCCCATGTTTTAAACAAAATGAAAGGGCATTGGTGTTACATATCATCACCGTTTACAGATTGTAAAAAAACAGTGAAAAAGATTAAAAAAACCAGGCGACCGGATCAATACCTGGAGCTGGTAAATCTTTTTTTTGAAACAGAGGCTAAATGGCCGTATACGGAAGGCACTGCTTTTAAATAATGTCGAGTTACAGGGTTATGATGCAGGCGTGGAAAAGATGGAAAAATAGAAGCAGGTACAGGGAGGTTGCAACCGTATGCTTTCCCCTGGTGATGAGTATGGCAGCCATCACTGTAATGGAATTTACAGACAGGGTGTTTTTGTCCAACTACAGCATGGATGCAATTGCTGCGGCAACTCCGGCGGGCATCGCAGCATTACTGCCCATGGCCTTTTTTGGGGGAGTAGCCGGGTATGTCAGTGTGTTCATTGCCCAGTACTGCGGTGCAGGGGCATATGAAAGGGTGGGGCCCGCCTTGTGGCAGGGGATCTATTTCGGTCTTGTTTCCGGTTTTGTGATTGCCATATTTTCGAGCCTAATCGCACAACCGCTGTTTGTCTTTGCTGCTCATGCACCTGATATTAGGAACCTTGAGGAGATATATTTCAAGATACTGTGCCGGGGGTCTGTGTTTTATATGGGGAATCAGGCCCTGTCCGGCTTTTTTGCGGGGCGGGGAATTACCCGGCCTGTAATGATTATCAATGCCATGGGGATGGCCTTTAATATCCCCCTGGATTATGCGTTGATTTACGGTGCATGGGGTTTTCCCGAACTTGGCATCTCAGGGGCTGCCATTGCCACAGTCGCATCCTGGGGGCTTATCACCCTTTTATTTTCGATCCTTATTTTCACCCGTGAAAATCATAGGAGATTCCTTGTGGGACGCCGCGTTTTTGATTCCATTATTTTCTTTCGCTTAATGAGATTCGGGGTTCCTGGTGCACTGCAGTTCAGCATAGATATATTTGCCTTTACATTTTTTGTTTTCATGGTTGGCAGGATCGGTAAACATGAACTTGCCGTCACCAATATTGTTATTGCCATCAATTCACTGTCATTTATGCCGGCCATAGGATTTTCCTATGGTATCAGCACCCTTGTGGGGCAGGCCCTGGGGCGCAGAAAACCGGATGAGGGAAGGGCTGCGGTATGGAGCGCTTTGCATATTCTTTTGATATACACCCTTGTAATGGATCTTTTGTTTATTTTTGCGCCTGGTTCGGTTCTTGCCCTTTTTATTCCCTCAGGACAAGCTGCAAGTGATTATGCTGCCGTAATGGATACCGGAATTATACTTCTACGGATTGTTGCGGTATACATATGCATGGATGCGCTTTATATGACCTTTTCCGGCGTCCTGAAAGGCGCCGGAGACACCAAATTTATCATGTGGAGTATCGGTTTGGTTTCTTTGTTTGTTATGATTCTTCCAATATATATTGGACTCAAATTTTTCCACATGGGGATCTTTTATGCATGGATTTGCGTGCTATTGTTTATTGCTTCTCTGTTTATGGTTTCCTCGTTTCGTTACATGCAGGGGAAATGGCAGAAAATGCTGGTGGTGGAACAAGAGGTTGTTATGATTAGTAAATAATTACGGAAATTTGTCCTAACCAGTTAGAAATGCTGGCAAACTTTGTAATTTAAGTTGCCTTCCAGGATTTATGTTTCATTTTCTGAATTTTAGACTTGCATATTCTTATATTTTAGTATATCACACAATGTGACCTGGATGTAGGTCGCATAATAGGAATTCAATTTGCCCCGCTTAAAGTTGCTTTTTCTTCATTTGGTCCGCCTGATGGCTTTCAAGTATCATTGGTGTGAAACCCGATATTGTCAACAGTAAGAAGCTGTGGAAAAAAAGAACCGGCGTATTAAAAGGTTGACATCTGTTTTGCGATAGAGCCCGTCCGTGTATATGATTTTTAAGGGAGTATTTTTTGGAAAGTAAAGCCCGTTGATCGCCACTATAAACCACTTGCTATCCCACTTAAGACCCCTGTGAAATGAATTTTATTTTTATTGCGGAGTGAATTCA
Source organism: Desulfobacteraceae bacterium (assembly GCA_030619585.1). GTDB lineage: Bacteria > Desulfobacterota > Desulfobacteria > Desulfobacterales > SURF-7 > JAUXBD01. The sequence continues at coordinate 423 of JAUXBD010000173.1, read as the reverse complement.
CCGTTTTGAGGTATCATGCACCCGCTTACTTTTTATTCTTTCAGCCCCTGGCAGAAGGACAACATAAGCTCCTGAAAAGGATAACATTAATAACTATTTACCAACTAAGAGAATGATGATGGAAGAAAGCAGAAAAAGAGAATTAGAAGAAAAATTACGTCAGATGATCATGCTTGAAAACAAGCCTCAGCAAGAAAACCGGAAGCCTATAAAAAATCTCAATGGTGCCATGGTGATCCGTCGCCGAAAGGGCACACCTGATATGAAGGTCCTTTAAAGGCCCAGGCTCAGAAAAGGGGCTCAGAAAAAAAGAGGGCGCAAATTTTCAGTCTCGATGAATTTGTAAAAAGTTCAACTTACGTCACTCCGGCAAAGGCCGGAGTCCAGGACCTATTGGAATGACTGGATTCCGGTTTTCACCGG
>JAUXBD010000003.1 GCA_030619585.1 Desulfobacteraceae bacterium | reverse complement strand
GTGCTTAAGGATTGGGGAGAAAGAATAATGTTACTTATCCCTGGACTGAATTGGTTGTTAGTGATACTATTGCCGTTCCAAACCGACCCAGGTGCACTAGAATACGCGAGGCTGACTAAATTGACGGTATTGGTCGGAATTGTTTATTTGGTATTCATTTTTGCATTATTTAAACGTATGAAAGACACTGTTGAAATGCATGGTAGTATCAAGAAGTATAACGAAAAAATAAAAAAGCTATCAGAAGTTTTTGATAAATCAACTTTCTAACATAACAACCCATGAAAACAAGTTTTTAACCGGTTTTATAGGCAAAGATAAAGTTAAACTTGGGATAGTAGCGTCGTATCTTGACATTAAACTTGGCCCATTGTGTTTGAGACAAAATCGCCTAATCATGTAGCCGGGGGTTTTTCTCCTCCAGCCCCAGTTACTAATAAGGCCATATTTATTTAGACATTCATTTTTATTAAAATCACGTTTAATAGGGCTTTAGGTATTTCAGTGTCTAAATAACAATGCTCGCATTAGTAAATGCGTACCATATTTGCCCCTTTATATTAATTGGTGGGAATTGTAATAAAATGAATATTAATTGGCAACCTGGTCATATGGAAAAGGCCAGAGAACTGCTTAAAACAAAATTAAAAATAGTTGATATAGTGATAGAATTAATAGATGCAAGAGCTCCGTTAAGTTCGAAAAATCCGGAGGTTGATGCCATTATTAGGGAAAAGCCGAGATTAATTATAATGAATAAATCCGACTTGAGTGGCAATAAAGGAAATATAAAATGGTTGGAATACTTAAATAAAAGATATCAAAAAGCTATTGCAATAAACGCTTTCGATAAAGGGAATATAAAAAAGATTAATGATGCCATTTATCAAATTGTAAGTAAAAGTTCATCACTAAAAGCGATGATTGTTGGGATACCAAATGTTGGAAAATCAACACTAATAAACAATCTATCTGGCAGAAAAGGAACTAAAACTGGCAATAAACCAGGAATGACAAAAAATATTCAATGGATAGTAATAAAAAATAAATTAGAGTTATTGGATACACCAGGCCTATTAAATCCTTCACCCAGCAACCCGGAAAACGAACAAAATTTAGCTTTTATTGGTGCTATCAAAGATGAAATTCTTGATATTGAAAATATTGCGTTAAAACTATTAGAAGTACTTGTTGCTGAAGCCCCAGATAATTTAGAGAAAAGATATAAAATAAGTATTAGAGATAAATCCCCCCGTGAAGTGTTTGCTGAAATTGCAACAAAAAGAGGTTGTATTGTAAAAAATAGAGGGATGGATTATATGAGAGCGGCAGTAATTATACTAAATGAATACAGAAAGGGAATGATAGGAAAAATAACTTTAGAATTTCCAATTAAATCAGGCAGTGAGTCGTTGTGACATAACTGCCGTTTAGAGTAGGACATACTTATGACTAATAACGAAATTTTACGCCGTATCCGCTATTCCTTCGACTTTAACGATTCGAAAATGATTGCTATATTTGGCTTGGCTGATCATCAGGTAACTCGGGAGCAAATCAGTGATTGGTTAAAAAAAGATGATGATCCTGCGTATAATAAATGTAGCGACATTCAGCTGGCGATTTTCCTAAATGGTTTGATCAACGATAAACGAGGGAAAAAAGAAGGACCACAACCTGATCCAGAGCAGCGTTTAACTAACAATATTATTTTCAGAAAATTAAAAATTGCATTAGATCTGAAAGCCGAAGATGTGTTGGAGATTATGGACCTGGCTAACTTGCGCATGAGCAAACATGAATTAAGCGCGTTTTTCCGTAGGCCGGAACATAAAAACTATCGTGACTGTAAAGATCAAATATTGCGTAACTTTTTAAATGGTGTGCAACTTAAATATCGCGCTAATATTTAATTGTCGACAAAACAAAGGGTGCCCCTGCGCTACAAGAAATAAGGGTAGAGGGGACAAAATCACACAATTGACAAACAGAAATGTGACCCCTAAATAGTAATATTATGGATGAACTGATGCTATTTACTGATGGAAGCGTGAATACTCATTCAAATATTGGATATGGGGCTTACCTATCTGTTCCTAAAGGGGGACTTTCGTTGGATTCGTTGAGGGCGAGCGTGAAAGTAAGGAGATTTGAGCATACGTCTTCAACGAAACTGGAATTGCAGACTTTATTATGGGCACTAAGTGATATCCTTGAATTAAGATGTAAAGTTATTGTATATTCTGATTCTCAAAACATCATGGGGTTACAGGGAAGACGTGATCGGTTTGAGCAAAATGATTATCGTTCAAAGAAAAATAAGCGCCTCAACAATAATGAGCTGTATCGGGAATTTTATAGAATTACCGATCAGTTGGACTTTGAATTGGTTAAAGTGCGTGGACATAAGGTGTCGAATCAAAAAGATGATATTGATAGGATTTTTGCACTTGTGGATAGAGCTTCAAGGAATGCGCTGAGAGGAGATAGCCGGTGACTGTGAAAAACGAAAGAAGAAAAACAAAGGGCCGGTCAAAATATGTGCTATTCAAGCTTTTGACCTTTATGTTCCCACTGAAATCAAAGGTGTCTACCGATATGATAGGCAGTAATTCATGAAAATTCTTCACACATCAGATTGGCATCTTGGCCGGTCGCTGTATGGCCGAAAACGATATGACGAATTCGAGTCTTTTCTGGATTGGTTACACCACCGACCACAATAAAACGAATGCCATTCGACGACAATAATTGAAGAAGGCCTTCAAAATACACGATTCTTTTTCCCTACAATTTTTCGATAAACAGTCGATGACGCAACCGGTTTGGGAAAAACACCCCGTTTTTTCATGGCCTGATTAATCTTCATTAATTTTGCAAGTGGGGAGAGCTTAATAGGTTCTCCCACCTGTTTTCGAATAATATCGGACATAACTTAGATCTCCCGGCAATAAAACCAGTTATATTTTATATTGTTTTTTGCCATGTGCTTATTTAAGAGTATGATAAAGTAATGAATTTTGTCAACCATCAAACCAAAAGGCTTTTGATATACGTTTCAAGCTCAGTTCAGCAACCCGACTATCAAACAGCCAGAAAATACTGGAATAAACTCAAATTAATCAAGTATGGCTGTTTTTTTTTCGATACAATTGACTTTTTGATTCGAATAGATAAAATCCATGAACAAAAAGGAAAAAGAACTGATTAATATCGGATTTTGGAAATAAATGGCTTCCAAACGTAAAAAGAGAAAGAAACGCCGGATTACTCCCTCAGACGTGCTGGAAAACCCGATAAAAGTGACCGCTCTTGAACTGATTCGGATGATTCATCGGGTGAACCCAACGGGCGAGGAATTGGATAGAAAAGAAACCGTTGAGCGGTATCGGTTAAAAGCCCGACTGCAGAGCCTGCTCATCAGGCGTTTCAAGGAGGAGCTTCACGTGAAGTCGTCAGATGATGAAAATCCTCAGGTGGTGAGTATCCGGCTCGCTCGGTTTGGTGAAGATGCCTGTCATGCGGTGATCCGTGAACTGGATGAAGATGCCCGATCATGGATTCAGCGACGGATCGATGAGGAGATAGCCAACAAGTCTGCTGTTGAAAATGACAGTGCCGGACCGGCAGGTAAACGCGTCTCCCTGTCCCTGGAGTTATCAGTATCCGAAAGTGAAAATGAAAACGGCAATGATGAAGACCTTGACCAAATGTCTAGACAGAAGCTGGTGCAGCTTGGCAGGCAAGCGCTTGCCGATTATGATTATGAGGCCTGCGAAAAATACTATAAACAGGCCTTTCAGCGATCAAACGGTAGCCTTGAAGAGGCCCTGTGCCTTCTTGAGCTTTATGTGGACCATGTGGCGGCTTATGAAAAGGCCACGGCCCTTTCACAATCACTATCCACAGAAGCTATAAAAAATCAGGAGGTCAAAACCCTGCTGGCACTGGCTGCTGCAAAAGGCGGGAAAATCGAGCAGGTCCTTTCCTATGTCGGAAGGATCTCCACCCCCCGTGCTATGGAGGTGTATCTGCTTGCCGCAACTCATTTTATTGAGCATGGCAAAGAGGAACAGGCAAAAGAGATGGTAAACCTGCTCACAGCTTCTAACCGGCCGGAGTTGCAGCCGGAGATTGAAAAACTGACTAAAGGTATTCATCGATTGAAGATAAACCGTTTGGTGCCTTTGGAAAAAGAGATGACGCTGGCCCAAAAAAAGGGGCAAAAGGAGGTCGTCCTGAGACTGGCAGACCGTATCCTTGCCCAATGGCCCCAAAATGAAGCGGCCCGGCAAATCTGGCAGGCGTTTGAAAAAGAGGCGCGTGATAAAGAAATCAAGACACTTCTTGGAGAAGCGGATGAGGCCAGGCACAAAGAACAGTTCCAAAAAGAGGCGGCGCTTTTGAAAAAAGCGATAGCAACAGGTGCCCACGGCAAGAGCCTGACCCGGCGTCTTCAACAGGCAACCCATCTGGCAAAACAGCGAAAAGCGGAAGCTGAGAATTTAAAGGTGCTTGGCCTGTGGCACGGCGGAGAAAAAAGAGAAGCGCTCCTTTCCTATCTCGCACTCGACAGGATGCAACGAAAACAGATCCGTGAAAAGATTGGTGATCCCCACTACTTCTGGCTGGAGCAAATGCGCTCGTTTCATAAGACGGTGAAACCTGAAAAAACAGTGGATGCGGTGCTGACCCTGGGACAGTCGAAAGAAGCCCTTCAGGCCGGGGAGGATCCCCAGACTATCATCAGTGCAATGGATGCCTTTGCCAAATTACTCCAGCCGATAACCGAAGCAACGATTATCCGGAAACAGGCGGCAGATCGGTTAGAAGCTATTGATAAGGAAACCGCAAAACAACATCTGGACAAAGCTCGCCACTGTCTGGAAGCCGAAGATCTTGAACAGACGCGTGGGGCCATTGAAAAAATAGATAAGGCTGTTTTATCAGAGGCGGACACCATTCTTTTCACACAACTCCATGGCCGGCTTCAGATAATGGAAAAGAAAAAGCGATTCTATCAAACCTACACCGACAGTTTGAATCGTCAGGATCAGTTTGCCTGCCGGGAAATTGCCGGTCAACTGGCCGGGCTTGACGGATCTTCCGACTCAAGTGACTGGCTCAAAAAGGCAGAAAAACATGGAGCGGCTATTAAAAAAGAATGGGCATATACGGAAGGTGATCTTAAAGGGCTTCCGGCATGCTATGGCCTGCTTGAAATCAATTGGGCGGAAAAGGAGACAACCTGCTGTGTGCTGCCGGATGGTGCCCACATATTATTGGCCGGCATCCACCGGCAATGGCTTTTTTTAAGAACCTTTTCCATTGAGCAACAGGAGTTTAAAAAGGGTATCCTGATGCACACCCCCGCCCCCTTAACTTATCTCTCGGTTTCCGTTTCCGGCTCTATGATCTGGATCCTTGGCGGAAAAGCGCAGATTGCGGGAATTTCCACCGAGACTTTTGATATTACGGCATGGCATGATTTTAGTGAGTTTTTCAGTGGTGAGCCTGATTTTGGTGATATGCTGTTTTTTCCCAAAAGCCGGTATCTGTGGATCAATAATCAGATTTTTTCGGAAAGCGGTGAGGAAGCCTATGAAATTATCAAAATTGATCAACGGCGTATGGAAAGACGTGTCAAATCCATAGGGGTCAGCATGGTGATCGATAAGGGGGGAGAATTTATTGTCGCGGATCAAAATGTTAATTCCGAAAGGGTTCACCTGTTTTCGGAAAGGGGGAAACCCCTGGAGGCATATGACTTTGGCCCCTTTGCTTTGGTTCATTCGGCAACCCTTCATCCCAATGGTAAGGATTATGTGTTTCTTTCTTTTACAGAGGGAGAAGAGGAGGAGGATCAGCTTTTAAATATTTGCGTCAGGCCGGATGTAGAGAAAAAATATCAGCCGGTTGTCATTAAAGATTCCGATGGCAATCTGCAACATGGTATACATACCGCCCTTGATGACGGACTTTTGTTTATTCAATTCATAGATACTGCTTCAACTGACGATGTTCTTTCAGCCAAAAGTAGCTATAAACTTGTCTGCTACAAACCGTCGGCCACCGGTTTTGATTGTCTGTACCAGGTGAAATTGAAAAAAGCGGTTGCTATCGCCACTGATGAGTTCTCAAAAAAGCTGGTGGCACTGGGCTGTCAAAACAAACAGGTGAAAGCGGTTGTATTAAACGAACATCAGTCGGAGATCAAGCCTTTTTCCGATCACAATCCTTTGCTGGCCGACTTGCCGGTGTTCGACCACCCGATTTTCTGCGGTCAGCCCACCGGAGAGTTTTATGAGCTGGCATTATCGTATATTTCGGAGTTTGGCGATTACCCATTTAGCGTTGATAAAATAGTTGAAAAGATAAAAACAAAACATGGGGACAATCCCCATGAACTGGCTGCCTGTCTTTATGGGCTCGAGAGATCGTTTCATAAGGATGAGGCGGAAAAATTCCGGCAGTGGATGGTTCAAAAGCATCCTGATCATCCATGGACTATCTATGATCAGGTATGTGATGCGGCAAAGCAGAAGAGATGGCAAAGGGTGATTTCACTTTGTGAGAAGGTTTCTCGCAAAGATTTTGACGACGGAACGGCTTGCCATGCCTGCCATCTTCTGGGCATGGCCCATTTCATTGAAGGAGATATAAAAAGCGCTCTGAAAACATGGGAGGAGGGCACCACCTATAGGGGGGGACAATGCAACCTGGAACCTTACCTGACCTATGCCCGGTTATCGCTGATGACGGCCGGCAAACGAAAAACCTGCGAAAACCAAAGCGATCTTCATCGCACACTTCAATTCTATGAAACCGTAAGTGTTTCCATTTCGGATGAAGACTGGCAGGCGGCAATCGCACTCATGGAAGATAGAAATATTTTAAACACTGATCACCTTCAACTTCTTGCAAAATTAGCGGACGCTTATCTGCATCAATCTTTCACCCGGGGTGAAATGCGCTGGTTTTGCAAGGTTATTGTGCTGGCACACTATTGCGAAATCTATGAAGACAGGATGATTGCAAAAACTCCGGTGTTGCCGCCATATATTGCCGTGTGGTCTGAAGGCCGAACAAAAGAAGTTGCCCGCCGGGCGACCCAATGGCTTGACCATACAGCACAACAAGAGAAGATAGCATAAAGGATTGGCTGATCTCGTAATTTATTCCCGAACTTTCCGAAAATCCAGCCATTTCCTGAAAGCATAGATCCGCTTAACAAACCAGCGCAGGATTGCCATCTGTGTTGTTTCAAATTCGTTGGCAACATCTACGAGCAAATCCTGGATCGGGAGGTTTTGGGGGCAGGCCTCTTCACAGTTTCCGCAGTTTTCGCATAAAGATGCATGAGACGGCTTGTAACCAAACAGATCGTATAAACGGCCCATATAGAACAGCTTGGCATTTTGTTTGTCGCCAAATACATGGTGGTTGTTATAGAGTTCAAAACACGTCGGGATATCCACACCGGAAGGGCAGGGCATGCAGTACCGGCATCCTGTGCAACCGGCTTTCATGAGTTTGCGAAATGTTTTTTCCGCCCTGTTAACGAGACCCAGCTCTTTTTCAGTAAGGGAGCAAGGAAGGGCTTCGCCTGCAATTCTGATGTTCTCTTCGATATGGGTTTCCTCGTTCATTCCTGAAAGGACCACCGTAACTTCGGGATGGTCCCATATCCAGCGAAGCGCCCATTCCACAGGCGACCGTTTTATATCCGCTTCATCCCATATGGACTGAACTTCCGGCGGTGATTTTTTACCGAGATTGCCACCACGCAAGGGTTCCATGACAATCACGCCTATATCTTTTTCTGCAGCATACCTAAGTCCTTTGGTGCCGGCTTGATTATCTTCGTCAAGATAGTTGTACTGGATCTGGCAGCAGTCCCAGTCATAGGAATCGATAATGGTTTTAAAGGTCTCTTTATCCCCGTGAAATGAAAACCCGGTGCTGACAATTTTTCCATCCTTTTTGGCATGTTCCAGGAATTCAAGTGCGCCAAGAGACTCAAAGTGTTCCCAGTAACCCTTCTGAAGAGAGTGTAACAGATAATAGTCAATATGATCTGTTTTTAGTTTGGAGAGCTGTATATTCAAAAGGGTGTCCATGTCCGCGCGTGTTTTAACCAGCCAGGGGGAGAGTTTTGTAGCTATCTTTACCTTATTGCGCAGTCCGCCTGAAAGAGTACGTCCAAGAAGCGGTTCGCTGGCACCCACGTGATACGGCATTGCAGTATCAAAATAATTGACACCATGTTCAATTGCATAGCGGATCTGTGCTTTGGCGCGTTTTTCTTGAATCCTGCCGTTTTTTTCCGGAAGACGCATGCATCCGAAACCCAGTATGGATAATTCGTCTCCGGTTTTTTTTATTTTACGGTATTGCATATGCTTTCACTCTCTTCCCTGCATGGATCCAAATTTTATTTTTACAAGAAAAACATATAGAATAGAGATGGATTATAGTCAACATGAGAAATGTTGTCTCCCATTATAATATCTTGCGTATTTTTATCCATCATGTTATCCGGAATTCATGTGGATACCTTTTATTAAATAAGTCAATGCTTGAAAGGAGAATGTGATGCACAACGAAACAACTAAGGCCCTTTATGATATTTTCCCCACCGATGAAAAAGGTAATTTTTATCATGCATACATGTACCTAAAGCACATAAATCACTTTATTTACCACGCCATGCAGGCGGCAGGAGGCACTCCCACCAAAATGCCCGATACCCCGATCAGTGATGATGTGAAAGAGATGCTTGAGGCGGTAGTGCAGGATATCGCAGATGGTGCGGCAAGTCGGGATACCAGCATCTATCATGGCAAAATTGTTAAGCTAAAGGATGCCATTCAACTGGTTACCCAGAAGCTGAATCTCTCTATAGAGCCGTCTGAAAAGGTTATCCCATATAAACAGGCGAAAAATATTATTTTACAAAACCCGGAGTCTATTGCGGTTGGTGAGTGTGCCTGTCGGGCGGTGAATGAAAACTCCTGTCTGGGGCCGGATGAATTGGATGTGTGTCTCTTTGTGGGAGATCCCCAGGCAACCTTTATTGCAGAGAACAACCCGAAGTTCCGCAAATGCACACAGGAAGAAGCGGTGAGAATCATTGAGGACGCTCATAAACGAGGCTTTGTCCATGGCGCCTATTTTAAAAAAGATATGTCCAGAAGGTTTGTGGCGATCTGTAACTGCTGCGCCTGCTGCTGCCAGGGGATGAAGGCCTGGAATCTGTATGAGGGGGCGATTCCTTTGCTTGCACCGTCCGGCTATGTGGCCGAAGTCAGCGATGAATGTATCGAATGCGGGGATTGCGAAGAAGCTTGCGGTTTCAACGCTATTACCATGGATGGCATCGCTGTGATCAACGAGGAAAAGTGCATGGGATGCGGCGTTTGTGAGGGGCGGTGCCCTAACGGTGCCATCAGCCTAAGGCTGGACCCCTCCAAAGGCGAACCCCTGGATTTGGAAGTGCTGAAAAAAGAGGCAAAATAGAAATGAATTTTAACCGCTATTAGAGTTGTTTTAATCCTTATTAAATACAATCTAAATGTCAGACATAGCTATTACTTTTTGGGCGCTCTCTTCAAGAACCTGAACTGCAATTATAAGCATTGCAAACCGTTTGTCTTTTGTCTGGCCGTGATAAAATCGGTAGTATATTTGCTGGGCTATGGTGGCAAGGCGAAACAGGCCGAAGCAGTAATAGAAATCAAAAGTTTCAATTTCGCGACCTGTTTTTTCCATGTACATATCAACCAGTTTATATCTAGTCAGCATGCCTTTATCTGTTGTAGGCAGCATTCCAATAAGCTTGGCATTATCAGGGTCATCATGGTTGATCCAGTAGGCTAAGGATCCGCCAAGATCCATTAAGGGGTCGCCAATGGTTGACATCTCCCAGTCAAGGACACCGATAATCTCCATAGGATTTTCAGGATTAAGAACTACATTGTCAAATTTATAGTCATTATGAATTATGGCGGGGGTCTGGCTGTCATTCGGCATTTTATTGTGAAGCCACTTCATCACATTTTCAAAGTCAGGCGCATCATCTGTCTTTGCATTGCGATATCGGGAACTCCAGCCCTCAACCTGTCGCCGCACATATCCTTCCGGTTTACCAAAATCTTCAAGGCCTATTTTATTAAAATCCAGGGCATGGAGTTCACAAAACACCTCCATAAGGCTTTCGCATAGTTTTGTGATCATATCAGGTGTAAGACCTAACTCTTTTGGGATTTTTTTTCTTAAGATTATCCCTTTTATTCTCTCCATCACGTAAAAGGAGGATCCCATTATGTCATTATCATCTGTATATAACAGGGGCTTTGGACTATATGGAAAAACAGATTCGAGCGCTTTAAGAATACGATATTCCCGTGACATATCATGGGCTGTTTTTGCTTTTTCCCCAAAAGGCGGCTTTCGCAGCACCATCTCTTTATCACCTATTGTGATAAGATAGGTAAGATTTGAAAAACCTCTTGGGAACTGTTTGACCGCGAGTTCACCGCTAAGGCCGGGAATCTTATCTTTTAAAAACTGATCAACTTTCTTAATGTCAAAAGACTCTCCACCTCTGATATCAACCGGACTATCAATGTTTCCCATATTTATCTCCCAACGTTACCGAGTAAAGCTAAAATCTGAAATCACCGTGCTCCCGATATGCATTTAAGATTTTTTTAGACACCGACATCTTATGGACCTCGTCAGCACCGTCATAAATTCGTGCCGCACGTTCATGGCGATAAAAATAGGAAAGGATAGTATCATCTGTCATGCCGAGTCCTCCGTGAACCTGCAGGGCGCTGTCAACAACCTTCAACATGGTGTTTGCCACTGTAAACTTTATAAATGCTATGTCATAACGGGCTGCCTTGGCGCCGACCTTTTCAATTTTCCAGGCTGCATGAAGAGTCATCAACCTTGCTGCCTGTATCCGGGCTGCTGATTCAGCAATCCAGGAACGGACAATCTGTCTTGTTCCAAGAGTTCGTCCATCGGGGAGGACTTTTCTCTCATTGGCTCGTTTGCACATCAGATCAAAGGCCCTTTTGCAGATACCCAGCCACCTCATACAGTGGTGAATTCTTCCAGGTCCGAGGCGTTCCTGGGCGATTACAAAACCATGCCCCTCGTTACCAAGAAGGTTTTTTTGGGGTACCCTGCATGATTGAAAAAGGATTTCACCATGGCTGGCATAATCGCTTCCTGCGTGACCCATTATAGGGATGTTGCGCACATGGTTAAAGCCGGGAGTGTCTGTGGGAACAATAATCATGCTGGCCTGAAGGTATGAGGGGGCATCCGGATTTGTTACCGCCATTACAATGGCAAATTTTGCTCCATCTGCTGCGGTTGAGTACCATTTATGCCCGTTTATAATATAATCACTCCCATCTTTAACCGCAGTTGTCTCAAGCATAACAGGGTTTGACCCGGGCATATCCACCTCGGTCATGCAAAAACAGCTCCTGATTTTTCCTTCAACCAATGGTTTCAGGTATGTCTCTTTTTGTTCATCGGTACCGTGCATGTGAAGGATCTCGCAGTTGCCTGCATCAGGTGCCTGGCATCCCAAAATATAGTGTCCCAATGGAGTACGCCCAAGGGCCTCGGAGACCAGGCCGTGTTCCACAAGGTCAAGGCCCATTCCGCCAAGTTCTTTTGGCTGGTTCGGAGCCCACAGCTCCATTTTTTTTACCATCTGCCTTTTCTCCTGAAGAACCGGCAGCATTTCAACAAATTCATGGTTAAGAAATTCAGGCTCAAGTGGAATCAACTCCTTGTCAACAAACTCGTTGATCATTTCAAGTACTACCTGTATACGTTCAGAGATTTCAAAGTCCATGTTATCGTCCTTATTTTCAGGTCCAAGATTGGTTATGTTTTATTATCCCTATGATAGATAATCTTTAAGCTTAATAGATAATATTATGCTGAAAAGTCAATACAAATAGAGAAAATCGTCCGGTTCTTTATCTTGCAAAAGGTGATTTAAAAATGTACTGTTTAAAGGCCATCTTAAAAAGGTTCAGACTCTTTTATATCTGCTTGGGGGCAATATGAAGATTCTTGTTTGCGTAAAACAGGTAACCGACCTGGATACACATCTTGAAATAGATTCCAAAACAGGATGGATACGTGAGCATGATGCAGGCCAATACCGTATGAACAGATTTGACGAATATGCATTGGAAGAAGCTATGCAGATCAAAGAGAGCTTTTCCGGCGTATTTGTTGATGCCATCTCCGTCGGGCCCAAAAGGGTAGGGGAGACGTTGAAAAACGCCATTGCCCATGGCGCTGATAACGGTATTCATATTCTTCATACAGCAAATGGATACATCCCGTCGTATATTATAGCCTCCTTAATTGCAGGGTTTGCCAAAGATAAATCCTATGACCTTATACTAACCGGCGTTATGTCAGAAGACCTTATGCAAAGCCAGGTCGGTCCCATGACAGCTGCCATGCTTAATGTCCCATGCGCCACATCTGTAACCAAAGAAAAACTTGATATAGGAAAATATAGCATTGATGTTGAATGTGAAATGCAAAGCGGGTTGGCACAAACCGCTGTTATGGCACTGCCGGCCCTTATTACAATCCAGTCAGGCATCAATCAGCCACGATATCCATCCCTTTCCAATAAGCTTCGCTCCATGAAACAGGAGCTTATTACCATTAAACAAAGCACTTTTGAGATAACTTTAGAAAATGATTTTTGTCTGTCATATCCTGAGAAACCGGGAACAGGTGTTATGCTTGAAGGGACGAAAGATGAGAAAGCTGAAAAGCTGCTTAAAATTTTTTATGAGAAATCTTTGCTAAAATAGGGAGCATTTTTTATGGCAGTTAAAATACTTCTTATTGCAGAGACCGTTAAAAACAGTCTGGATAACGCAAATTTAGAACTGGTTGAAGCAGCAAAAAAGCTCATGGAAACTGCTTCAGGCAAAGTTTTAATGGTAGTTCCCGGACAAAAGGTTGAGTCGATCTGCAGGCAGGTTGCAAAATCAAGGGGTATTGACGTGATTGCCCTTGAAAATGATCATTTTTTATACCCTAATCAAAATTTATTATCAAAGGGATTAAGAGATATAATAGATGATTATAATCCTTCTTATATCTGCATACTGCATAATGTTCGAGGCTGCCAGACAGCATCAAATATAGCTGTTGCAGAAAAATCACAATGCATATCCGGGGTTGAATCAATTACCTTCAGGGATGGCACTCCTGTTTTTGGTTGC
>JAUXBD010000232.1 GCA_030619585.1 Desulfobacteraceae bacterium | reverse complement strand
CTCAAAAGCCGCCTTCTTCCCGTCTCCAGTCTGAATGGCTGTGCGGGCATCAATATTCCATGCTTTTATCCCCACCCTGTATGCGGTATAATGAAACCGTTCTATGGATAAGTTTGCCTTGCTTTGCACATCAGATATCAGAGTTATTGGTTTTTGAGCAGTAAAACGGTAACCTGCAAAAGCCGCAAAAATGATTCCCACAAAAAGAAATATCGCCAGCCCAAGAAATGTTTTCAGCTTTTTTGAGTTTTGGTTCATTAGTTGGTTATATTGGTTATGTTGGTTATATCAGTTAAACTGGTTATATTGGTTAACAAATACAACGAATTTAACCAATTCAACCAGTTAAACCGTCATCGTCTTACTCAAATGATTTTAAAATGTCGTCCCATAGCCCTTTGGCTTGAAGTATTTTCTCACACACCTCTCTTACAGCCCCTTTTCCTCCTTTTTGAAGTGTAACCATATCTGCATTCCTCTGGAGGACTTCATGTGCATCTGCAGTTGCAATGGAAAAACCAACCTTCTTAAAGAGGGATAGGTCCGGGAGGTCATCTCCCATAAATGCTATCTTATGGCCGGGCAGATCTGTTTTTTTAATGATATCATCAAGTATTGCACCCTTATTCTGTATGCCGTCAAAGATTAGATTAATACCCAAGTTTTTACAACGGTGATGGAGAACCTCCGAGCGTCTTCCCGTGATAATTCCCACATTGATGCCGGCATCCATAAGAAGCCTAATGCCGAATCCATCTTTTACATTGAATATTTTGGTTTCCACACCTTTATCATTATATATAATACCACCGTCGGTTAGGACTCCGTCCACATCAAGGAGCAGGAGTTTGATCGAGTTTAATTTTTCCGTTTGGTTTGAATTTTCCATTTTTTTAACCTTAATATGTTTCGCATATGGCATAGCGCATGGCACACAGCAAAAAGGACTTTTTCCCTATCTTTCAACTTCTATGTGCTATTTCTTTTGCAGGAAACAGCATTTTTTATTTCTTTAAGGTTGGAAAGAAGTTCAAAAAGGTCGTCGAGCTTCAGTGAGTTGGGACCATCACAAAGGGCTTTGTCAGGATCTTGGTGCACCTCCAGAAATATCCCGGAGACTCCTGCAGCCACTGCGGCTTTTGAAAGGAGCGGGACAAACCTGCGATCTCCACCGGAACTTGTGCCGTCACCACTTGGAAGCTGAACACTATGGGTCGCATCAAATATAACCGGACAGCCGGTTGCATCCTGTATGATCTTTATGCTGCGAAAATCAACCACAAGGTTATTGTATCCAAAGCATGTTCCCCGTTCGGTGATCAAAATGCTGTTGTTGCCGGTGGATGTGACCTTCTCAACAGTATTTACAATATCTCCTGGCGACAGGAACTGGCCTTTTTTAATGTTTACTGTTTTTTGGGTTTTGGCAACTTCTAAGATAAGGTCTGTCTGCCTGCAAAGGAAAGCCGGAATTTGTATAATGTCTATAACCTGCGCTGCAGCTTCCACCTCGTTAATTGAGTGGACATCTGAAAGTATTTGAATGCCAAGATCCTTTTTTATCTGTGCAAGTATCTTTAAACCCTCTTTTATACCCGGCCCCCTGAAAGAGTTTATTGAAGTGCGGTTTGCTTTGTCATAAGATGCTTTGAAAATGAACGGGATATCAAGTTTGTGTGTGATTTTTTTAATAAAAGAAGCTGTGTTAAAGGTAGTCTCATAGTCCTCTATGACGCACGGGCCGGATATCAGGACAAGAGGTTGGTCTTTTCCAATCGAGATGTTTCCTGCTTTCACTAAAGAGTTCATTAACAGACTTTTTATCCCTTGGACTTCAAAAAGTCAAGGAACGAAAAACTTTACCTTGATTACCACAGCTTTAGTTGATATTGTCCGAAAAATGTCCTAAAAGCAATAAGGCCGGTGGTAAAGTGGCTCAATCAAGAAAAGGAAAATCAAAAATCATATGGTATCTGTTTGGCTTGCTGTGCCTGCTGGTTGTTCTTCCAATAGCATGGATACTGGTTGCAAAGTTTGAAAATGAGAAGCCGGGGCTGAATGTTACAGGACAATCCGGGTTTATAGGTTTATCCCAGGAATTTTCCATTGAGGTGTTTGATGGAAAAAGCGGGGTCCAAAAGGTGTGGGCAGGTCTGTTAAAGGACGGCAAAGAGACACTCCTTTTAGAGGAGGATTTTCCTGCTGTTAGCTTTATGAAGGGCAGCGATATTCACAAAAAAACTTTTAAAGTATCTTTTGAACCCCGGAAAGAGGGGATAACAGACGGTCGGGCTATCTTGCGAATAGTTGTCAGGGATAGTTCATGGAGGGACGGTTTTAAAGGCAACAAAACATATAAAGAAATTGAATTAATAGTTGATACAAAACCGCCATCAGTTGATATACTAACAAGGCAGCACAACATAACACAGGGTGGAGCAGGCCTCGTGATCTATAGAGTCTCTGAGAAGGGAACAAAAAGCGGGGTGAAGGTTGGTGAAAATTTTTTCCCCGGACTTTCAGGGTATTTTGATGATGAAAATATTTTCATGGCCTTTTTTGCCCTTGGTTATAGTCAGCCCAAAGGTACACAGATTTATGTGAAAGTTGTGGATCAGGCAGGAAACAATGCCAGGGCCGGATTCTATCACTATATAAGAAAAAAGGAATTTAAAAAAGATGTGATCAATATTTCAGACAGGTTTCTCAACTGGAAGATGCCGGAATTTGATGACCGGGAGTTGCAATCTTCCCAGGCATCTTTGATTGAAAAATTTATCCTGGTTAACAGCAAAGTAAGAAAAGAAAATATCGAACAGATAACAAAGCCTGGAGAGAACACAGATAATATTTTATACTGGGAAGGCTCATTTTTAAGACTTCCCAAGTCTGCAACAAAAGCAATTTTTGCGGAACACAGAACCTATAAATACAAAGGTCGCATTGTCGATGAGCAGGACCACCTTGGTGTGGATCTGGCGTCAACATCCTTTTCTCCTGTTCCTGCCGCAAATAGGGGAAAGGTGGTTTTAATCGGTGTTGTTGGAATATTTGGAAAGTCTGTTGTAATAGACCATGGATTTGGATTATTTAGTCTGTATTCCCATTTAAGCAGTATAGATGTGGCCAATGGCCAAACTGTGTTAAAAGGCGAGATAATAGGCCGTACAGGGGATACCGGGCTTGCCGGAGGCGATCATTTACACTATGGGATGTTTATTCGTAACACTTTCGTAAATCCGCTTGAGTGGTGGGATGCGGTGTGGATAAAAAATAATATTACAAATAAGATTAGTATGATAAAAGAGCAGTAGATCGTTGGGACCCCGGCCATAGTGGGTCTCCAACCTAAAACACTATCCGGTGCAGACAGTCTATAGAACTTATGGAAAGGTAAAAGATAATTTGAAACCAAAAAAAACACAAAGAAATGAGATCCCTCAAAAGAAAAGCTCTCTTCGTGAAAATACGGAAGCTATCATTGTGGCGATCATACTTGCTTTGTTCATACGGACTTTCATAATACAGGCATTTAAGATCCCATCGGGTTCCATGCTGCCCACATTACAGATCGGGGACCATATATTGGTTAACAAGTTTATTTACGGAGTTAAGATTCCGTTTTTAAGGTCAACGCTAATACCCATTAAGGATCCTAAGCATCATGATATAATAGTTTTCAAATATCCCCATGACCCCAAAAAGGATTATATAAAAAGGGTGGTAGGTGTTGGTGGTGATGTTGTGAAGATCCGTAACAAGCATATCTTTTTAAACGGAGAAAAACAGGAAATAAAGAATTATGTGATGTACACTGATCCCGAGATCCATTCTAAAAGTTCTAGCCCCCGTGATAATTTCGGGCCGGTAAAGGTCCCTGCAGGGCACTTGTTTGTTATGGGTGATAACCGGGATAACAGTGCGGACAGCAGGTTTTGGGGATTTGTGGGTTTGAAAGCCGTTAAAGG
>JAUXBD010000243.1 GCA_030619585.1 Desulfobacteraceae bacterium | reverse complement strand
CCAGGCTTTGGCAGCCCTGTGTGAAATGTTGCGACTGCATCAAGCAGGCGGTAGTTTCTTTCACCTTTTACCGCAAGGTCTATTCCTAAATATGAGCATAAGAAAAGATCTGCCTGCCCGGCTTCAATGGATATGCATACAGGAGCTCGACCACCGTCTAAGTACCATGCACCTTCAAGCACATCATGTTCTGTTACAATTCGTCCAGGTCCTAAAGAACCTTTTTTTCCTTCAACAGATATGATCCTGTCAACAAGCATAAGGGGTTCGTCCGGAAGACGAACTCTTGCCCTGTAAGAGTCAAGTGCGGCAAAATCGGGGCCAAGGACCTTTGCAGCTGATCCGATGGCAAATTCCATACACATCTCTTTCGAATAAGCAGGTGGCGGCACTTCCAATGCTTTTTCTTTTTCATCCCGGATATCCGGTTTGTTATCATAGTCCGGCAGAGCAATATCTGTGTCCTGCAGTTTTGCAAGGAGTCTTGTTTGACGGTCCAGTGTCTTTGCATATGCATTAGTCAGATTATTTGAAAAATCCAGAAACCTGTCATGGGCTTTTGAGGTGGCCTCAATTGTTTTGCCCATGGGTTCGGCAAGGCCAACAAATGGATGGGTTTCGATTTGAACATGGGGCATCTGCACCAAAGATCCCGTGGGCATTAAGGGGTTAGGAGCTTTTCCTCCGATTACAATGGCGATCATTTTTTCTGAAGGATGCTTGTTGTCAATTATCGCTATTTTCCGGTCATAAAGCTGTCTGCTGTATAGTCTGTAAAGATCGCAAGGCACCCTTTCTGCAGCCAGTGACCCTACAAATTTAAGAATGGTCAGGTACTCCTCTTCGCTGCGGGCACATGCTGAAACAGCAAGGTGGGGTTTTTGGTCAAGGATTTGAGTTATCATCCTTGTGCACGAGGAATGGGGGCCCATCTCAAGAAAAACCCTGACGCCGTCTTTATATGCCTGGTTGATGGTGGCGGTAAAATCAAACCCGTTAAGAGCCTGGTTCAATATGGAGGTGGCAGCATTTTTTGTAGTAAGCTCATATGATCTTGCGCGAGAGCAACTGTAAAATTTTATACTGTTTTTTAGTTTTATGGGAAACAGGTGAAGCTCTTTATATGCTTCCCTTACAGGTACTGCTGCATCACAGTGAACAGTAACCACACCTTCCAGGAAGACTGCGTCGCAACCGAGCATTTTAATAGCAGCTTTGACCTGTTTTTCTCTTCCTCCAATAACACACTCGTTTGGAGTGTTTACGATAAGAAGATATGCCTGGGGAACTTTTTTGATTATATTTTTTACTGTATCGCATGAGCGGTTTACCGCTGCCACACACCAGTTTACATCTTGGTCGGCAGGAATTTTCCACACTTTTCTTGCAGCATTGCACGGGCCGGCAAGCTCGGTTCTAAACAGGTTTGACTGTTCCATTCTTTCCAGCATCCTGCCTCTTTCCTGCCAGGCACCCAGGGCAAACAAACCTGCTGACTCACCAAGGCTGTAGCCAATAACAGCTGACGGCTTTATATTAAAGCTCTTCACAAGGTTTGCCACAACACATCCGTGTGTGACCTGCCCGAATATCATGTTGTGGGTGTCGGATACTATCTTATTGTGTGCGTCTATCTCCCAGCCTTCTTCCCATGAGTATCTCCAGGGCACATAACATTGGGGAAGAAGCTGGGCTTTAAATCTGGATGTTTCGGCATCCATCTGTCTTAAAATATCAGGCCACAATACACCGATCTCCCTTCCCATTCCCACGTAGTGGTTGCCGGAGCCCGGAAAGATAAAAGCGATCCTGCCGGACCTACCCACAGGTTCGGGTGAATATTTTATGCCTTCAGGGCCTGAGAATTTTTTCGGGGTGCCGGATAAAACAGCATCTTTTGCCTCTTCTATCCATTTGCCTAACTTGGAAGGGTCTTTGCTGACAACTGATACAGCATGCTTTTTCCAGGGGGTCGGCTTTTTTTTTATTAGCCAGCTCTGGGCTGTAAGCTCTATATTGCCGTGTTTGTCCGCAGAATGTCTTATGTGCTGTAAAAGTGCATCAAGGTTTTTAATAAGGCCCTCTTTACTGTCAGCCTCAACAACAAAAAGACCTGATTGTCTAAGGCCAAGAGGCCTTTTTCTTTCAGTTGACACCTGCTTGAACAGATCGGAGTCAAATGAGTATTCAAAACCCTCAAGTATAACATGGGCACAGTTTCCATCCATAGTAACGGCGCTCACACATGCCCTTCGCGGGCCGTATTTGCGGTCTCTAACCCAGTATTGTGAAAAAGCCGGTATATGAAATGTTTCGTCATTTAAGGCGCTGTCTTTTCCGGGAGTAGTAAAATTTCTTAAGGGGGGTATTATCTCCTGAAACAGACAGAGGCTTGTCTTTACAATAGAGGCAAGACCTGACGCGGCACCTGTGTGACCTATGTTGGCCTTTACCGAACCCAGGGCAACAGGGTCTATTGGAAACTTGGTGTTGGCTGATTTGGCCTTTTTTGAAAAGAATTCAAATAGCGCTTTTGACTCTGCATCATCTTCTTTTGGATCAGCGCTTCCATGTGTTTCAACAAAGCCAACTGAAAGAGGCGGGACCTGGGCATCGTCAAAGGCACGATCCATGGAAAGCTGGTAAATGTCCTCTATATCTAAATCAGTTTCGCTGTCCAGCCTTATTGCGCCTCCCCCTGCTTTCCCGATCCCTTTGATAACAGAGTATATCCTGTCTTCATCTTTTATGGCACGGTCAAGGGTTTTTAGGACAAGTGCAACAGCCCCTTCGCCGGGGAGGGTGCCGCTTGCGTTGGTGTCAAAGGGTGAAAGATCACTTTCCCTTGTATAGGGCCTTGTTTTGTCGGTCGTTATTATGCTGCGGATATCGCCTGGAAGATCTACAGCTCCCACTACAAACAAGTCTGTTTCATTGAGCTGAAGGGATCGTACACCAATCTCAAGTGCTTTTATACCTGATGCCTCTTCACAGGACACAACAAAACTGGGGCCTCCAAACAAAAACTCCTTGGCAATGCGGCTTGCCATGATTCCTCCCAGAGCGCCAATTGTACGGGAGGGTGTAAGAGGCGGCCCAAATGAGTTTTTAAGTGATTCAAGCCAGTTTGCGTATTGCTCTTGGTCAAGGTTGAGCATAAGTCTTTTTTCCCAAAAAGCAGCATCATTTGAAAGATTCCACCTTTGGCTGAAGTTTGTTGCCTCATAGTCAAACCCCATACCGATTATTACACCCATGCGGGAGCGGTCTTCTTCAACTCCTTTTTCAGGCTTTATTAAAAGCCCGGCATCTGTCATGGCGTCTTTTGCAATATTTAACATTAGAAGGTGCTGGGGAAGCATATCTTTTATCTCATTGGGAGGAATATGAAACTCTCCTATTAAGGCAGAGACCTCATTCATAAAACCGCCTTCAATAGAGGATGTGTCCAGGTACTTATCCGCTATGTTTTCACATCCTTTCCACCTGGGTAAAGGCTTTTGGCAGATAATGGAGTCGCCTTTTAAAACAGCCTCTTTAAAATCGCTAAGGGAATTTAATGATCCGAAAAATGAAGCCATCCCCACAATGGCAATATCAGGGCTCTTTTCTAAAGGAGGTTTTTTCTCTTGCATACCTACTTTTTCGGTAACCGGAAATGACAGTTTTTTTTCAAAATCCGCATTTTCCAAAAGCAGGTGGGCGTTTATCCCCCCAAACCCAAAAGCGTTGACAGCAGCTCGAAGAGGAGTGCCTTTTTTTGTTACCCAGTTTTCAGCCTTGGTCTGAACCCTGAACGGGCTGCCTGAAAGAGGACTGCTTTCAGATGGAGTGTTAAAGTTAAGTGATG
>JAUXBD010000339.1 GCA_030619585.1 Desulfobacteraceae bacterium | reverse complement strand
GATTTACCATGATCAATATGGGCTATAATGCTGAAGTTGCGTATATTTTCTAATGATTTATTCACTTTATTCATCAATATTTAAAATGGGTTTGAAAGATTATTAAAAGCCGGTTGACACCAAATACCTTTATAATTATAATGATTAAATCAATTTAAAGAAAGTGCTTTCTTATCAGATCACGCTTAACCATGTCAACCCGGACACAACTGTATAATTTTTGTAGCTAATTGTATATCGGACTGTCTAATGCTTAACAGAATCTTAATTGTTGATGATGATATTGCCTTAAATCAGTCGATGCATGAATTTCTTGCAATGCTAGACTTTATCGTCTGTGCTGTATCCAATGCTGAAAAAGCTCTTGATTTTTTAAAAAAAGAAAACTTTGACGTGGTTATTACCGACATTAGGATGCCCGGGATGGACGGCCTTGAGCTCACAGAAATGATAAAAAAAGATTATGATTCTGATGTAATCATAATGACAGGATACAGCGATGAAAATTCCTATGAAAATGCAATCAACAAAGGGGCAAGTGATATTGTCTTTAAGCCTGTACGTTTTAAGGAGTTGTTACTCAGGCTTAAAAGGGTCTTAAGGGAAAGGCAGCTTAAAAGAGAACGTTTTGAGATGCTTGAAAAACTAAACAAACTTGCAATAACCGATAATCTAACAAAACTTTACAATTCAAGATACTTTTACGATCAAATTGATCTTGAGATTGACAGGTTCAACCGTTATAATCACTCACTTTCCCTTCTGCTTTTCGACATTGACTATTTTAAAGAGTACAATGATAAGTACGGCCACCTCCAAGGAGATAAGGTGCTGACCAAAATCGGCAGCATAACTAAATCCTGCTTAAGAAAAATGGATACTGCGTGCCGGTATGGTGGAGAGGAGTTTACAGTTATCTTACCGGAGATAAATTGCCAAGAGGCAGAGCATGTTGCCAAAAGAATAAGGGCAGCTGTTGAAAAAGAGGCGTTTTCCCCAGTTCCCGGAAGCACGGTCACCATTACCATAAGCGTAGGTGTAACTGAGCATAATGCAGATGAAGACATACCAACATTTGTGCAAAGGGCGGACAAAGCAATGTACGAGGCTAAGGGAAAAGGACGAAACAGGATATACTCAATCCCCTCTTGAAAGATCTAAATTTATTTATTCGCTATTTCCGGCAACTAATGTTTTAACCTGAACCTCAGTTGCCATTCTTCACCTTTTGCATCTATCACCACATACTCTTTTTCGATCCTTGCAACTGTACCATCTTCAACAGATCCTCCCTCTCTTACAATGTGGCCGTTTATGACTGCGATACGCTTTTCAGGATTGGAAGACCAGGAGATGGCTTGAAGTTTTAACCATGACTCCTCAACGATCTTTTCAGGGGGGAGCTTATCTTCAATCAAATATTCCTTAATGTTGACGCTTGTATGATCAGGTTTTTTTACGGCTGGGGTCTCTTTTAGGGTTAGAATATTGGGGGGGGCCTCTTTTTTTAAATCTTTTTTGAGCGCTTTTTCGTTAGATTTGCCGGCTTCTGCATTTTTATGTTTTATTATCTCCTCAGGCACCAAAGCAAATTGTTCATCTTCATGAGCTTTCTTTGTTAATAATGCGCCTGATATATCCTTACTTAAAGGCGATGGTTCTTGAAATCTCTTTTTTCCAACTGTCATCCAGCCGAAAGTTAACAGACCAACACTTCCCGAAAGGGCAAATACAACCAAAAGGGTCAAAACGGTCCTTTGTGTCATTTGCCTCTTTTTTGCCCGTTTTGAAATGGCCTCCCTTGTATCTATATCCTTAATCCGAAACCGGTCTTTATCTTCCCCAGGCACATTGTTTTCAAGTTTTTTGAGCGCTTTTAATATTGTACTCACTTTATAAATTCCTTGGCAAAGCTAACTCTTAAAAGATAATCCCCTTAACCTGTAAGATGGGGTATGGCAAGTGACTTTTTCTCATTGTACAAAACAATCTTTGTAAGGGGTCCCACAATACCGTCAACAGTAATTCCATGTCTTTTTTGGACCTCTTTTACAGACGCTATTGTTTTTTCATCATAAAACGGGTTTATTTCCACTTCATCAAATCCGATATCATTCAGAAGCATTTTCAAAGCTATCACAGAGTATTTGGGCGCATCTGTGGGGATATTGCCTGTTAATGCAAGATGGTTTCTCCACGGAATATATGCAACACCGAGCCAGTACGATTTCAATTCATCCTGACTGATCTCTATCTCACCCCACTTTTCTTCACTCCTCAACACTATCCGGTTGTTTTCTATTTTAACCAGCGTAAAATATAATGGCGACTGTTCTCCAGGTTGGTATAACTCTAAAATGGCCGGAAGATTTAGGTTCTGGATCAGGTCAAAATCATCATTAACACGGTATATGAAAAAACCGTTCTGTTTTGCCATAAGCTTGAAAAAAGTATAATCATCAACATTATCGAGAAACTGATTGGTTTCGGATTTACTATTCCACAGTTTGGTAGCCTCATTAAGTGCAGTTGCCCTGGTGGAAACCGGTTCCAGGTTTCGCAAAAATTTCCCGAGGTCTTCCACCTGTTCTCTATTGGAAACAATATTTGGAATTTTAGAATCTAAGTTGTTATCATCTGTTTTTGTCGTTTTAAGAATTTCAGGGTCCGAATTATTATCATCTAACTTCTTTATATCTATAGTTTCAGGACCTAAGTTTTCCTCGTCCGCTCTTGTAGTCTCAAGAGTTTGAAGTTCTATATTATTATC
>JAUXBD010000356.1 GCA_030619585.1 Desulfobacteraceae bacterium | reverse complement strand
ATTTTAGGCACTTTTAACTTCACACTTCAAACTTTAAGCTTTAAGTTACTTTGCACTTAAGGCTTAATATTGTACCCCCGTCTCCTTTTGATGCTTGATATAAAATTAACACAGTTATATAAAACACCCAACAACTCCATGTCCTTAAAAAAAGGAATTATTATATGTTTTTTGATGTTTTGGCCAAGATATTTGGAAGCAGAAATGACAGGGAAGTAAAAAAAATTCAACCCATTGTTGACGAGATCAACGCACATGAACCGAAAATTAAGGCCTTGAGCGATTCGGAACTAAAGGGCCAGACAGCTTTGTTTAAAGATCGACTCAAAAATGGCGAGCCTCTGGATGATCTCCTGCCCGAGGCTTTTGCCGTGGCCAGGGAAGCTTCTGTTCGGGTTCTTAATATGCGGCCTTATGATGTTCAGCTTGTCGGAGGGATAGTCCTGCATCAGGGTAGAATCGCGGAGATGAAAACAGGTGAAGGAAAGACCCTTGCCGCGACTCTTCCCTCTTATTTGAATGCGCTTTCAGGCAAAGGGGTTCATATTGTTACGGTAAACGACTATCTGGCAAGACGTGATGCGGAATGGATGGGGCAGGTTTACAATTTTTTGGGCATGTCTGTGGGAATTCTTGTGCATGGCTTAGATGATGATGAGCGGAAAGAGGTCTACCATGCAGATATAACATATGGAACAAATAATGAGTTTGGCTTTGATTATTTAAGGGACAACATGAAATTTTACAGAGAGTCCCTTGTGCAACGGGAGTATAACTTTGCCGTTGTTGATGAGGTGGATAGTATATTGATTGATGAGGCTAGAACGCCCCTGATCATTTCAGGTCCTGCTGAAAAGTCCACCAGCCTTTACTACCAGGCAAACGGTGTTATTCCATCTCTCGTAAAGGACGTTGACTATGCAATTGATGAAAAGGCAAGGAGCGCAACACTGACTGAAGAAGGAGTTGCAAAAGCGGAAACAGCATGGAAGGTGGACAACCTGTACGACCCGAAATGCATAGAGCTTTTACACCATACCAACCAGGCATTAAAGGCACATACTCTTTTTAAGCGTGATGTTGATTATATAGTCAAAAACGGTGAGGTTACCATTGTTGATGAGTTCACAGGTCGTTTGATGCCCGGGCGGCGTTACAGTGAAGGCTTGCACCAGGCCCTTGAAGCAAAGGAGAATGTTAAAGTTGAAAACGAAAACCAGACCCTGGCAACAATAACATTCCAGAACTATTTCAGGATGTATGATACACTTTCCGGAATGACAGGTACTGCAGATACGGAAGCTGCTGAATTCAAGAAAATATATGGACTTGACGTCATGGTTATCCCTACAAACCTTTCCATGGTGAGAAAGGATTTTCCAGATAGTATCTATAAGACAAGAAAGGAGAAATATGAGGCCGCACTGGATGAGATAGTTGAGTTGCATAAAAAAGGGCAGCCGGTTCTTGTGGGTACCATCTCAATTGATGTTTCAGAAAGCTTAAGTAAGAAGTTGAAAAAAAGAGGTGTTAAGCATGAGGTGCTTAATGCAAAACACCATGCAAAAGAGGCGGAAATCGTTGCCATGGCAGGGCAGAAAGGCGCTGTAACCCTTTCCACAAACATGGCCGGTCGCGGAACGGATATCGTCCTTGGCGAAGGCGTGACCGAGTTGGGGGGGCTTCATATACTGGGAACTGAAAGACATGAGAGCCGTCGAATCGATAACCAGCTAAGGGGCAGGTCAGGGAGACAGGGTGATCCGGGATCATCCAGGTTTTATCTTTCCCTTGATGATGATCTTTTGCGTATTTTCGGAGGAGAGCGAATTACCAAAATCATGGAGAGGCTGGGAATGGAAGAGGGCGAACCCATTGAACATAACCTGATCAGCAAGGCAATAGAAAATGCCCAGCAGAAGGTTGAGGGGCATAATTTTGATATAAGAAAGCACCTTATCGAATATGATGATGTGATGAACAAGCAAAGGGAGGTCATATACAAACAGCGCAGGACAGCTTTAAGCGGAGGAGATTTAAAACCGGCAATAGAAGGCATGATGGAAGAGATTTCCCAAAATATTGTATACAGTGTTGCAGACAGCAAAATCCCTGCAGCAGAGTGGGATATTAAAGGTTTGAAAGATGCTGCTTTTAATCAGTTTAACTTCAGAATAGAGGTGGATGGAAATACACTTGAAGGCCTTACGGAAGATGGCCTGGCACAGATAGTTTATGACTCTGTAATGAAAGTATACAATGATAAAGAGAAAAGGATCGGCAAGGAGGATCTTAGGCAACTGGAACGGGTGGTTATGCTTCAGACAGTTGACAACCTCTGGAAGGACCATCTACTTTCCATGGACCATCTAAAGGAGGGTATCGGGCTTAGAGGATATGCACAGCAAAACCCCCTTCTTATCTACCAAAAAGAGGGGTTTGAGATGTTCCAGTCCATGGTTGAGAGAATAAAAGAGGAGACGGTCGGCATACTGTTTAAGATCCAGATAGCTAAATCCAGCTCCTAAACCAGCTTCATGTTCAACATAGCATTGATGACCATTTTTAGTCAACATTTTCAAGCTTGAGGGTGTAAGACCGACGCGATACTCAAATGGTCGTCGTTCTTTCGGTATGCAGATGTTCATTCTTCACCTCACATTCCCGTTT
>JAUXBD010000046.1 GCA_030619585.1 Desulfobacteraceae bacterium | reverse complement strand
ATTGCCTGTCAAAAAACAGATACCTCGAATTTTTTATTGATTGGAGTCTGTTCTACAGCTTTGACAGCACCTCTCTTGCTTCTTCTGATCCGCTAAAAGTTTTATTTAACTTAAGGGCTTTTTCCAATTGAGCCTTGGCCATTTTGTTATCACCTTTTTTATGAAAGGCCATTCCAAGATGGTAATGCACTTCTGCATTTTCAGGTGCCTTTTCAAGGCTGGTTGTAAATTCTCCAATTGCACTGTCATATAGACCCTTTTTATAGTATATCCATCCAAGGGTATCCATCGTGCTAGGATCGTTTGGGAGATTCTCTTTTGCTTTCTGTGCAAAGCCCAGTGCTTCGTCAATATTTTTATTCTGCTGTACAAGCAGGTAGGCCAGGTTGTTTGATGCTGGAGCAAAGTTCGGGTTAATCTCCAAGGCTTTTCTGTAATGTTTTTCCGATAAGTTATAATCTTTTTGTAAGTCATAGATGGTTCCCAGCATCATATGGGGACCTGCCTGATTGGGGGTTTTTTCTAAAATAGTTTTATACTGCATAATGGCGCTGTCCACTTTTTTATCTGAAAGGTACATCTTTGCCAGTATGTAGTATGGTTTTATAAAATTAGGATTCTCCCTTAAAGCACTTTTAAAAGCTTCTTCAGCCTGGTTTTTTTTGTTTTGTTTGAGAAAAATTTCTCCTTTTAGGTAAAGAACCGCTGCCAAGGGTGCAGGGGATTTTTGGAAAATTTCCATCTGGTTGTTACATTTTTCAATAGCTGTGTTAAACTCCTTTTTTATACCATGTAAAATCACGATATTTGTAAATACATCCAGCAGCTTAGGGTTGATTGCCAGAGCTATTTCAAAATTAGTCATGGCAGGTTCATAAAGTTTTTGCAATCGCTGTAAAAGGCCAAGGTGATAGTAGCCGGTTGGATTATTGGGCTCAAGTTGAATTAAAGAATCAAATGCTTCTTTTGCTTTTTGTTCATCTTGAGTAAGCAGAGATACTTTACCCAGGATCAGTGTCGCTTTATAATTATTCGGCGACATTTCCAGGACCTGTTGGCTTTCTTTTTGTGCTGTGTCAAAGTCCCTTTCCCTAAGAGATATATCTGCCAACAGAAGTTTCGCTTTTATAAATCTTGGATTTAACTCAACAGCTTTGGCAACAGATGATCTTGCTATTTTTATCTCATTTTTTGCAAGGTGTGCAATACTTTTAAAATAATAGGCTTGTGCAGCTCTGGGCTCCTTTTTTATCAGATATTCGAACAGTTCAACGGCTTTGGTATATGACTTTTTTAGAATAAACAGCTCACCGTTCAACATAATTAGCGGAAAATAATCAGGCCTTTTTGTAAGACCCATTGAAATGAGTTTCTCAGCATCTTCTATGTTTCCCTCTTCCATGTGGAACCTTGCTAATGCAGTCATTATGTTTACATCATCCAGATTTTGGTTTCGGGCTTTTTCGTACATTGCCAAAGCCTTTTCTTTGCTTCCAATGGCATTATACAATCCTGCCAAAACAATTTTGGGCTTTGGGTTTTCAGGATCTACTTTGATTGCGTTAAGATAAGCAGATTCAGCCTCTTTATTGTTTTTTTGTTCTGAATGTATATTGCCAAGGGCAATATACAATTCTACGTTGTCAGGGTTTTTATTAATAGCTTCCTTTATTGCTGCTTTGGCTTTATCGAATTCCTTTTTGCTAATATAAAAACCGAAAAGAGAAAAATGAGGTTTCAAATCGTTTGGATCAATGGCAATAGCCTGTTTCAGGGTTTTTTCAGCTTCCAAATATCTTTTCTGTCTGGCAAGGAGTCTGGCAAGTCCGATATAGGCACGAGGCTGCTTTTTGTCGAGCTTGATTATTTTTCTATATATGGACTCAGCTTCCGGTCTGTTTTTTTCCAGTTGAAGTATGCCGGCAGCAAGAAATAGAGCATCTATATTGTCAGGTACAAGTTCCAAGACACTGTCGATCTCTTTTTTAGCTTCCTTTATATCTTTTCCCAGGAATAAAAGTGTGGATAGCTTTATCCTGGCATCAATGTTTTTGGGATCCAGCTCCTTTACTGTTGAATATGACCTGAAAGCTCCTGTGGCGTTTTTGAGCTTAAGGTAAGTTTCTCCAAGACTTACATGAGCATCTATATACTTGGGGTCGATCTGAACAACATTTTTAAATTCAAGTTCTGCACTTTTATACTCTCCTTTTTCAAAATATGCTTTGCCTTTTTCAAAATGCGACATTTTTTTTGCCTCATCAGACGAGCATCCCCATACTACCAAGAGTGTAACAATAAAAAGAATAGAAGCTTGTTTTAAGCAAACCATGATTTAACCTCCGGAAGATTTTTAGTGATTTTACAATTCAAACCGCTATATTATAAAGAAAAAAACTATTGAATGCCATCTGTGATTAAATATTGCTACACGATAATTAATAATTATCGAATTACAATCACTTATTAGCAATTTTTTGTCAATAGTTGATGAAAAAAATATGAAGTTGTTTTTGAGCAAGCTCTAAGTTCTTTTATCTTTGTCTTTGATGTTTTTCATGAGAAATGAGGTCTAAAAATGGTATGTTACACCAAAGGCAAGCGGTGTGAATTGAATATGTTTTACACTGCCGGAGCCTAAAACAGAGCCCACCTCCATTCCAAGAGACAGGTTTGGGGTTATTATTATATCAAGACCAAGCCCGCACCGGATTGCAAATCCCAAATCACCTGTCTTTGAGCTTTCTTCGTCAAAAGAGATATCTTCATATGCATGCATTGCACCCACGCCGATCATTGCATAAGGTTTATATTTCCCTTCAAGAGGTAAAAACCCCTTGCCGTTTATGGTCAGAGCCAACACTCTTATATCATCGTCATTACCTTCTCCCAATTTTGAATTGAAAGCCATTATTGTTTCAAGTATGGCTTCGACTGAAAAGCGCTTGTTTACAATATACCCGCCCCTTAATTGAAAACCCATGGAGTCGTCAAAATCGATATCAATATTGCCGGTGAATTTGTCTTGTGTCTGCTGTTCATCCAGGTTGCTTATGGCATAGATGCTGTTTAGGCTCATATAAAAGGATTCTATGGACAGTGACGATAGTTCCGTCTTTATTTTGGTCTTAGACGAAGAGCTAATATATATAACGCCTTTTTTTTCAACCGCTTTTAGCCGGGCTATTTTTGTGATTTTCTTAAGGGCTTTGTCCCATGGGATATTGTCGCATTTTAAAGTTACTTTTCCCTTAACATCATGGCCAATAATAAATTTCTTGCCGCTTATCGCCCCTAAAATAGTAAGAATGTCACGAATATCAACATCCTTATAATCTAATGATATTTTTTGAGCCGAATATTGTTTTACGTCGCTCCCAGCGTAGGCAGCGTTACTTACAAGAACGCCAAAAACAGTCAGCAGTATTAACAAAAAAAGGCCTTTATCCGCAACCAGGGTGGTCATATTTGAGTAACCACTATTACCCATATTAAGCTCCTTTACATATATATTGTACAGCTTAAATGCCGCATAAATACTTGATACCATAAATCGTTGCATATTCAAGGATGTTTTGTGCTTTTATTTATTATTTGTTATTGAAAAAATTATGTGTTTGATCTTCATTAGAAAAAGATTTCTAGTTGAGGTCTATTTTTGTTTTGACATAAGAAAGAATATTTCCTATATTACCGACTCCTTCCACAATATGCAGAAAAATGGAGCTGGATCTAAGCGAGCAAAGGGACTACGAGTCGAAAAATCTTTTACCTAACCATGAAAAAGGGAGTTTAAGCCATGGCTAAAAGTATAAAGTCAACCAGTAGAAGAGAACATGAAAGGTTTGAGCTTGTATCTGATGTTTACACTGATTGTGATTCAAATAAAGCTAATAGGGGCAAAGTGATAAATATAAGCATGGGAGGACTTAAAGTTCATTATGATCAAGGTAAAAACACAGCATGGGCCTGGTGGTTGAATAGTAAAAGAGCCGTAGCCAATCTGTTTAGTGACTTCTATGATATGTCAATAACTGTGAATAGCGAAAGCAGTATGTTGAATAAGATACCATGCAAAACTGTGGCAGAATTAAAAAGATATAATGCACTATATCATAGGGCAGGGAAACAGCGTTGTTTAAAATTCGGTAAACTTAGATATGAGCAGATATTTCATCTGAAAAATATTATAAATAGCCATACTGGTGATCCTGTAAAAGATCGTAGACAGAGTGCTGATAGACGAAAGCCCAGCTCTCTACAATTGGCAGGCGGTATTGAAAGAAGGCAGTGGTGGGTAGAGAGGAGAGCAAGCTAAAGAGACCCCCATATTACTGCCGGAAGCCATCACACTGAATACAGCCATAATGAAAGACAGCAGAATCGGAGCAATGGTTGAATTCATCGAAGCAGCACTTTTCCTTATTGTTTCTATTAGAATATAAAATCCTGATAAAAAACAGGAGGTAAAATGGATAAACCTATTGAAAACTACTGGAATTCCAGGCTGGCTGATCTTAAACAGGCGCTGGAGGAAAACAATTTCGAAGTTTTTTTGGCAGACAATAAAGAAGATGCTAAAAAGATTGTGCTGGAGGATATTATCACAAAAATAAAGCCTAAGACCATCTCCTGGGGAGGTTCCCTCACATTCACATCCATTGGGCTTTATGATGTATTAAAGGATAGCCCGGATATGGAGGTGCTGGATACTTTTGATAAGAGTATATCCAGGGAAGATAGTCTTGAGCGCCGCAGGCAGGCCTTGCTTTGCGATCTGTTTATTACGGGAACCAATGCTGTAACTGAAACCGGAAAACTTGTAAATCTTGATATGATAGGCAACCGAATCGCTGCCCTGACTTTTGGCCCGAAAAATGTTGTTGTGATTTCCGGAAGGAACAAAATTGTGCCGGACATAGATGAGGCAATGTATCGTATTAAAAACTATGCTGCCCCAATAAATACAATGAGGCTGGACAAGAAAACACCCTGCGCAAAAATTTCATATTGTGAGGAATGCAAAAGTCCTGACCGAATCTGCAACACCTGGACAATTACTGAAAAGTCGTTTCCCGGTGGAAGGGTGAAAATCGTGTTAATAAACGAAGACCTTGGTTTTTAAAATGGTCAATACCCTTGACTTCATGGTGGGTTATAGAAATGAGAAGTATCTATGTTTTAAAAAAGCTGTTGCCAGAATAGACGGTCTTGCCAAATTTATACCTGCCCGTCTTGCGATCCTTGTGGACAGTGTTATGGTGTTTGTTGTAGCCAGACAGAACCTGTCTGCCGTGGCCGCAAGCCTTGTTTTAGCCTATTCTCCTATCACGGTAACCGCATCGATGTTTTCATTTGCCACATAAACATAAACAGCACCTGTGCCGGCAATTTCTGTTATTGCTATTCCCAGAGGCTTAGAGCCTTCGTAGCCGAGTAAGATTTCTCCCTCATAGCTAACGTCATTGACATTAATGACCGACACCGATTCACTTGACCAATTGGTCACGTACATGTGGGTTCCGTCAGGTGATACGGCTATTCCGCTTGGGGTTTTTCCCACCCTAATAGTAGAAACACTATCGTCGTCAGTGTCAATTACCGATACTGTATACACAGGGTTACCATCATCATACACAGGGTTACCATCATCATTTTTTTCTTGTGCTGAATTTGCCACATATACATATCGTCCATCAGGTGTTACCGCAACCCCCTTGGGGGCGTTTCCCACAGTGATTGGGTCATCGATTACACTCATCATGGGAAGAGTAATGTCAATTCTTGAGACTGTATCATCAAAATAGTTAGCAACGTATACATAGCTGCCGTCAGGTGATACTGATACTGCTATGCCGGTAGGGCCGTCACCAACCGTAATCATCTCAATTACGTCGTTGGTTGCCGTTTCAATAACATATACAGTGTCACCAATAAAATTTGTCACATAAACATAGCCCCCAGATGCTGCCAGATACTGGGGTTTGCTCCCCACATCTATATCCAGGACGACCAAATTGGTTGTTGTGTAAATTTTTGAGACTGTATTATCAAAATAGTTTGCAACGTATACATAGTTTCCTGATACTGCTATGCCCCTTGGAGAACCGCCCGACACATTAGGTGTATCGATTGTACCCGCGACACTATTGTCTGAGGTGCTTATCACCGTTACTTCATCAGCGCCTGAATTTGTAACATACACCTTACTTCCGTCCGGTGTGGCAGCCACACCCCAGGGCGCGTCACTAACACTAATAGTGTCAATTACGGTGTCCGGCCCGGGTCCCCCGAATATGATTTGCTCATCAACAGGGGGTGGGGTGTTGGAGTCCCTACTTTCACAGCCTGTTACAATCAATATGATCATGCAAAAAAAAACAAATATTCTACTATGATTTAAATATCTTTCTTTAATAATACTGTGTACCATTTGTGTGTTTTACCTCCTAATTGTATATTTACATAGACACTGTATATTCAAATTACATACCAGGAATACAATTATGTGTCAAATATGTTGTGAGAAAAAGCCTTTAAAGGGTTAAATGATTTTGCGGGTAAATTTGTGAATGATAGTGAATAGTTGTTTCCTTTCCTGATAAGCGTGAAACAGTTTCCCGAATAGGTGCGTGAATAGCGCTTTATCGTCCACTATATGCCATAAATGGCTACAATTTTTATTGTTCTGACAACTTTATTTGTTGGTATGATAAATCGCTGTTATTATAGCTTAAAAAAAGTTAGTCGTTTTTTGAACACAATTAAAGTTGTATGGTTTCGTCGTTGCCACTGCATAGTGCTTAAAAGAATTCATTATTGTTTAGTGCCTGTCTGAAAAATGCTGTTTCAGCCAATTCCCGTGTCTGCCTTGAACTTGCTATCAATATCTCATTTTGTTACAGACAATATTTAAGCATACTTCCATTTTTAATGTTTTGGGCATAATATTTGCAAACTATGATAGCATCTGTAGATAGAGCAGTGTTAACCTAATAACTACTGCGTTAGGCTTAAGATACCTAAATTAACATAATTTGTGAGTTTAATAATTTTTTTAATGGAGGCTTAATGGATAACTTTCTATACAATCTTAGAAATGGAAGCAACAAAAAAGACCAATTCCGCAGACATCATAACTCCCATCAAAATGCTGGCAATGAAAGATTCAACAAAAACAGCCGACCCGAATCGAATAAACAACCCTTTATGTCTTCAGAACAATCCATGCCCCTTCTTTATGAAGGAGTACAGATTATCAGAGATTATTTGGATAACAGCATTGAATGTCAGAAAAAGACCTTTCAGATAGAAGAGCGAAGGATTCAAATAGAAGAGCTAAGAGTGGGCGCATTGCAAAGCATAGCCTGCACATTGGAGGAGATGTCAGGAGCTAAAACCGGAACGCCCCCGGCCTATCGGCAAGGCAATGGTCCTTTGAAGAAAAAGGTAAAAGATTTGAGTTCTGTTATGGAGATGACGCAAGAACTAATAAGATCCCAAAAAAAGAGAACTGTTGATGAAAATGGTGACGTGTCTTCAGAACAAAGCGATCATTGTGCATTATCGGACTCGCAGCAACCAGCTGCGAAAAAGGCTACTTCCGAGGATAAAGCAAAAATAATTCAAGTCATAAAGGACTTACGGAACAACAACGTACCTTTTAAGGAGGTAGCCCACTATTTTGAATCAAACGGGATACCTACATTCTCAGGTAAAGGCAGATGGTTTGCGTCTACGGTTGCAAATATTCTAAAAAGTGAAAACAAAAAGTTGGCATATGCACAACAGGTTTAACTACTAACAGAATATACTTGAGTTTTCGGATTTTATATCTTGACATATTTTCATTAAAAAATCAGGCAATTAATTGCGAATCGTCATTCCGGCGAACGCCGGAATCCAGAAAAGCCCAATATAAAGAATTT
>JAUXBD010000076.1 GCA_030619585.1 Desulfobacteraceae bacterium | reverse complement strand
TGCAGTCCCGTAAACGATAGCCTTGTTGAGCTGCTTCTAATGATAGATGCTTTTAAGCGGTCATCTGCAAACAAGATAACTGCTGTGATACCCTATTTCGGATATGCAAGGCAGGATAAGAAGGTTGCCCCGAGGGTTCCCATAAGTGCAAAACTCGTTGCTGATCTTCTGCAAACCGCAGGAGCCGACAAAATGATAACAGTGGACCTGCATGCCAGCCAGATCCAGGGTTTTTTTAATATTCCGGTTGACAATCTATTTGCAGCACCTGTGATTATAAATTACATAAAGGCCAATTTTGACAATAGCCTTGTAATTGTATCGCCTGATGCAGGGGGGGTTGAAAGGGCAAGGGCATTTGCAAAGCGCGTTGACTGTGAGCTTGCAATTGTTGACAAAAGACGATCGGCTCCAAACGAGGCCAAGGCAATGGCTGTTATCGGAGATGTTAAAGGGAAAGTTGCAGTTATTCTTGACGATATGGTTGATACGGCCGGCACATTAACAGAAGCAGCGGGAGCTCTTAGGGGGCAAGGCGCTGTGGCGGTCCATGCATGCTGTGCTCACCCTGTACTATCAGGTCCTGCAGTGGACAGAATAAACGGTTCAGATCTGGAAACCCTTGTTGTTACAGACACCATACCTTTAAACGGCAATGCCGCTAAATGTGACAAAATCAAGGTGCTCTCCATATCTACCCTGTTGGGAGAGGCTATCAGTAGAAGCTTTAGTGGTGACTCGGTCACATCTTTGTTTGTTTAAAACATTATAAAAAAAATAAGGAGGCAAGTCCTTTGGAACTATTCGAACTTAAAGCATATAAAAGAGGAACAAAAGGTAAGGGCCCTGCGCGGGTACTCAGGCGGGACGGTTTTTTCCCGGCTGTGCTTTATAGCCCCAAAACAGATACTGTTTCACTTTCAGTTAACGCTATTGAAATGGAACATATGCTAAAAAAAAGTAAAAGCAGCCAGCAGCTTGTAAGTCTTTTTATTGGCGATGATGAAAAAAAAGCCAGGTCAGTGATGATAAAAGAGCTGCAGGTTGATCCTCTTTCAAAGAGTTTTCTCCATGCTGATTTTTATGAAATTGACATGGATATAAAGATAAAGGTTAAAGTGCCTGTTGAGGTTACCGGAATGTCTAAAGGCGTTGAGCTGGGCGGAGTTTTGAATATTGTAAGGCGCGACCTTGAGGTGTTTTGTTTACCCATTTCCATACCTGAGGCTATTGTGATTGACATTACCGATCTTGATGTCGGGGATTCTGTTCATGTTAAGGAAATTCCACTTGAAGATGGTGTTGAGATAAATGCTGATGTTAATTTCACTGTGCTTACAGTGGTTGCACCTAAACAGGAAGTGATTGAAGAGCCTGAAGAAGGTGAGGAGATCGAAGGCGAAGAAGGCGAAGAGGGCGAAGATGGCGAAGAGAGCACTGAAGATGAAGCTCCCAAAGCCGATAAAGAAAAAAAATAGGGATATTATAATACTGGTCCAAGAGAAGCCAGGAACCAGTATGAAGGACATGGATATCTGGCAGGAGCGAAGCGGAAATCCCGCCTGAGCCGTGGGGATTGTATGTCGCAAAAGAGAGTTTCCCTTATTGTTGGTCTTGGAAACCCCGGGAAAAGATATGGAAATACCCGTCATAATGCAGGGTTTATGGTTATTGATGAGATTGCGGATGTTTTTTCAATACCCCTTGATAAAAAAAAGTTTGATGTGGTGTTTGGAAGGGGAATAATAGATAGCCATGATGTTATTCTGGCAAAACCAATGGCTTTTATGAATAAAAGCGGTCCGCCGACATTAAATCTTGCCAGCTATTTTAGTATACCATGTGAGGATATATTGGTCATTCATGACGATATAGATCTCACTTATGAAAGAATTAAAATAAAATCGAAAGGAGGGCATGCCGGACACAATGGAATAAGATCTTTGATTGATGCTTTTGGCAATGGTGATTTTGACCGTATACGCATTGGCATCGGTCGCCCCCAGGCTCAAAACGGCGTATCAAGCCACGTACTTGGCAAGTTTTCTGCTGTTGAAGCAAAGAACTTTGAATGTATAGTAAAAAGGGCCAGGGATGCAGCGGTAACAGTGATCTGCAACGGAATTCAGGAAGGGATGGACAAATTTAACTGAAGTCTTAAGATCTAGAAACTTTTAAACTTATTTAATTAGGGAGGAAAAAAATGGAAGCTATTTTGGGAAACATTCCATTGACATGTACTATCGTAGGTATCATTGGAATCATTTATTCACTTATTATTGCCGCAAGGGTAAAGGCTGCTCCGGCAGGCGACGAAAAAATGACTGAGATTGCCAGTGCAATCAAAGAGGGCGCGATTGCCTATCTTAATCGCCAGGCGAAAAGCATGTTTGTGGCAGGTATTGTTATTTTTGGTGTTATTTTATGGAAGATGGGTACTTTAACAGCAGGCGGTTTTGCAACAGGCGCAATTGCTTCTTTTATAGCAGGATATATTGGAATGCGCGTTTCTGTTATTGCAAACGTCAGAACTGCTGAAGCTTCCAAAGACGGCATGGGCGCTGGCCTATCCATGGCTTTTAAAGGCGGCTCTGTTACCGGTATGATCGTTGCCGGTCTTGCCCTGACATCTGTAGCCGGCTACTACGCTTTTCTACTGAACCAAGGCGTTACAGGGACTAAAGCTGTTGTTGCTCTTGTAGCTCTTGGTTTTGGCGGAAGCCTTATATCCATTTTTGCGCGTCTTGGCGGCGGAATTTTTACCAAGGGTGCTGATGTGGGCGCTGACCTTGTTGGAAAGGTTGAGGCGGGTATTCCTGAAGATGATCCAAGAAACCCTGCGACAATCGCTGACAATGTTGGTGACAATGTTGGTGACTGTGCCGGTATGGCCGCTGACCTTTTTGAAACATACGCTGTAACTGCTGTTGCCGCAATGCTTTTGGGAAACCTTCTTTACCCTGATGTTGCAATGGCAACACTTTTCCCGCTGATTCTTGGCGCAATCTCAATTATTGCATCCATCATAGCTATGTTTTTTGTAAAGCTGGGTTCAGGCGGATATATCATGGGTGCTCTTTACAAAGGTATGTTTGGTGCCGCAATTATTTCAGCAGTTGCATTTTACTTTGCATGCAACAAGTTTATGACAGGAATTCCCGAAATTTCAGCCATGAATATTTATTACTGCACACTTATCGGTCTTATCCTTACAGTGAGTATCGTTATTATCACAGAATACTACACCGGTATTTACAAACCTGTTAAAGATATTGCTGAAGCCTCAACAACAGGCCACGGCACAAACATTATTTCAGGTCTTGCAGTCAGCATGCAGTCCACTGCAGCTCCAATTCTTGCAATCTGCGCCAGCATTTACTTTGCAGACAGCTTTGCTGGTTTGTACGGGATTGCCATGGCTGCCATGGCAATGCTTTCAATGACAGGTATGGTTATTGCTATTGATGCTTACGGCCCGATCACAGACAATGCAGGCGGTATTGCTGAAATGGCTGATATGGATGAAAGCGTTCGCGCTGTTACCGATCCTCTTGACGCTGTTGGAAATACCACAAAGGCTGTAACCAAAGGTTATGCCATTGGTTCTGCGGCTCTTGCAGCCCTGGTTCTTTTTTCATGCTATGTAATGGAGTTTAATCTCCATGGTGCAGTAGGCGAAACCATAAAGTTTGATCTTTCTAGTGTTGACGTTCTCATTGGCCTGTTCATCGGCGGTCTTCTTCCTTATCTGTTTGCTTCAATAGCCATGAAGGCTGTTGGTGATGCCGGCGGAGCAGTTGTTGAAGAGGTAAGACGTCAGTTCCGTGAGATTCCAGGAATCATGGAAGGTAAAGCTAAACCGGATTATGCAGCATGTGTTGACATCGTAACAAAGTTTGCTCTTAAAAAGATGATCGTGCCTGCGCTTTTGCCGGTGGTTGTTCCTGTAATTGTCGGCCTGCTTCTCGGCAAGGTCGCCCTTGGCGGACTTCTTATTGGAAGTATTGTAACTGGTGTTTTTGTTGCTATTTCCATGACAACAGGTGGTGCAGCATGGGATAATGCCAAAAAATACATCGAAGACGGTAACCTTGGCGGCAAAGGTTCTGATGCTCACAAGGCAGCTGTTACCGGTGACACAGTAGGTGACCCGTACAAAGATACAGCCGGACCTGCTGTTAACCCGATGATCAAAATCCTGAATGTTGTTGCGCTTCTTATGGTGCCTTTCCTTATGTAGCGAAATTTTAAAGAAGCCTTAATCAGGTAAAATAAGAAAAGGGGATCAGCCATTGGCTGGTCCCCTTTTTTGCGTTCTGTGTATAAAACTTGAGCCTGACGCAGAAATTGGGCAAAAGGGGAGGCTTTGAAATGGCTTTTAGAATTGTTTACGCTTGCTTGACGATAGTATACCTAGAATTTCCCGGTACTTGGCCACGGTCCTTCTGGCTATATTAATATCGTCATCTTGTAAAATTTTTGTGATCTTATCATCACTGTATGGCTTTTTGGGATTTTCAGTATCGACGATCCTCCTGATTTTGTCCTGTACACTTACCGATGCGACTTCACCCCCGTAGGAGCGTCTTATGGAGCTGTTAAAGAAATATTTCAGCTCAAAAATACCCTGTGGAGTGTGGGCGTACTTGTTGGTTGTTACCCGGCTGATTGTCGATTCATGCATACTGATATCCTGTGCAACATCACGAAGCACCATGGGTTTTAATTGTGATATCCCTTTTTCAAAGAAGTCACGCTGGTACTTCAAAATACTTTCCATAACCTTGTATATGGTCTTCTGGCGCTGATGAATGCTTCTTATGAGCCATGAAGCTGAACGCATTTTTTCCTGCAGGTATTCCTTTGTTTTGCCGGATATTTTCTGGCCCTTCTTTATTGCATCTTTGTAATACGGGTTTATGCGCAGTCGTGGCATCCCGTCATCATTGAGCATTATTACAAATTCATCTTCGTATCTGTAAACATAGATATCAGGAGTGATATATTGAGGCTGTTCATTAAGAAATTCACGCCCAGGCTTTGGTTCAAGTGCTTTTATAACGTCAACGGCCAGAATAACCTCTTTAATATTTATTCGCAGATCCCTAGCGACAGTCTTGTAGTTTTTGTTTTCAAGGTTTTTGATATGATGCTTAATAATATTTATCATCACAGGATCATTAAGGCCCAGGTGTTTTGCCTGTATCAGGAGGCACTCGCTTAGATCCCTTGCACACACACCCGTTGGATCGAATGTCTGTAAGACAGATAGTACCTCTTCAATCTGCTTAACAGGGCACCCGTTCATATTTGCTATTTCTTCAACTTGGACTTCAAGGTACCCGTCTTTGTTGATATTTCCAATGATAAGGCTTCCTATGTGCTTCTCTTCCTCTGTGGGTGAAGACATAAGTAGCTGCCAGCGCAGGTGGTCTTCTAAAGAATCCTTACGTGCTATGAAAGCTTCATATTGGGGGGTATCTTTTTGTTCTGTATCAAAATGGGTTCTTCCAAAAGAGCTGTACTCATCTAAATAGTTACTCCAGTCGATATCCTCATTTATTTTTTCATCAATTGATACCTCTTTTGAGGATTCATCGCTTTTTTCTTCCCCCTGTTTTTTATCAACAACGGTATCTATTGTCTCCTCCAAGGCAGGGTTCTCCTCCAGCTCCTGGCTTATTTTGTCCATAAGCTCCAGACGGTTCAGCTGCAGAAGCTTAATAGCCATCTGGAGCTGAGGCGTCATGATCAACTGCTGGCTTAAACGAAGATCTTGTCGTAACTGTAGATTAATTGCCATTTTATAATCCGAACTGTCTTTTAAAAAGTTCCTTTGATTTTACTTTAACGTATAATAGAATATCTACCGTCATATGTCAAAACAATGTGACTAAAAGCATCAAAAAGTGGTAATTTAGGTTATTTTCAGTCGTTTACTTAGACGAGTTGCAATCTCGTCTAAGTCCAAACGGTCAGGCAGCACTCCTTTTATCGCATGACCGTCAGGGTAAACGGTTACAGTGGTTTTTAGAGCAAGCAACCCTTTTTTAGTATAGGCCCTTGTGATCTGAAGGCCATCTTCGGATATGGCCATTCTGGTCTCTACCACACGGCCAACCCCTATCACTCTGAACATAAGCCCAAGCAGACCTGAAATAGGCCTTCCTTCAAGTCCCTTTATTTTATCACACACAACCATATCACCGAAGTCAAGAAGTCGGTAGGTGATAACTCGTTTGTTAACAACTTTTAGCTTTGGAACCGAATGCATATCAATAAAGGAGAAACTGCGTGGCGCTCCTTTTGTCTTAGGCCACCAGATAGTAATGTCTGCGGCAGAAAGGGGGAGCCTGTCCCGTGGCCGGGTTTTTATATTGTTATGATCAATGAGATCAATTTTTATATCCTGGTGGTTTTTATATGCAAGCTTCATAAACGTAGGAGCATCTTCTTTATTCAAGTTATTTGTCGCCAGATAAGCCATGAACCAATCTTTATATCTGATCAACAGGGATCTGTTTTCAGGATAACATATATTTGCCCAGCTAATAAGGCGCAAAAGGGTCTCGGTCTGAAAACGGCAAGCGTTTGTTGTTACAACAGGATTGTACCCTTTTGCCTTATGCATGATGGTAAAAAGTTCATTGTATGATACAACTTTTATTGAGCCTTGGCGGTTGTTTTCCATGGGGACGGCATTTCCATATGCCGACACAACCAAAATTGCCAGTGTTATTGTTATATTTCTAAACATGCTACCTTCTACCATCTTTAAATTTA
>JAUXBD010000086.1 GCA_030619585.1 Desulfobacteraceae bacterium | reverse complement strand
AGAGTACTTCCAAATTCTTACTTTTTTAACTGTGTCACTTTCAATATCTATCTCAAATCTTTTAGGCTTCTCCCACTTTCCCAGAAGATCTATCACCAGTCTGGGTGGTGAATAAAGAAAAAAGTACCTGTACTTGTTTATGGGACCATCTGCAAGAATGGCCATGCTAAAATCTTTTCCGTAAACATTCTGTTTGATACCTTGAAGCTTCCTATTCCCATCTTTTTTCTGCGAGGGTTCCTTCTTAACAGTCAGCACATCATCAGATGGTATGGAAGCCTTCCGGGCAGGCCTTGTATCCGGTTCCCTTTTTTCAGCCTTTTCCTTATTCAATATTTCTGTGACTGAAGTAGATGCGGTGTCTGATTTGCCCTTTTCCTGCTCACCCTTTTTCTGCTCAACAGGTTGGTCGGGTTTTGACCCTTTAACAGGATCTTCGGAAGCCACCATTATCGGTTTTGTAACCGGTTTTATAACAGATCTTACGTTAGACTTTTTAATAGACCTGGAAACAATTTTTCCCTTATCTGTTCCTGGGGATTTGGGCATTTGGGCTAAAAGAAAAATCAGTACACAAAGTATTACTATCAGGCATAACGCTATTATAGTTACATAGCTCCTCAATGGGTTCTTGAATCCTTTGGAACTTCCCTTCTGATCCATAGTTATTCTCCATTCTTAACATAATTTGTGGGTTAGACTATACAACACTATAATCTGTAATTTCAATAGCTGTTTTTATGTTATCCTGATCATCCTTGACAGATTTTGTATTCTTCATCTGTTCTTTTTGCCATTCAAAAAACCTGATAAATTTTTTATTCAGCAAATTCCGGTATTCAGGCAAGGGCAAGTTCTTCTTTTTGGCCTGTTTTTTTAGCAACTCTTCTGAATAGCTAATTCCGGGCCATTTTTTTGCACCGAATATTTTCTCAAAGTACTTGTCATAGGAAAAGCCGAATTCCGTTATGCTTGGCAGCGGTTCATTATACTTATTGCTAAGCTCATATTCATTAAAAGGGAATCCGTAAGATAGATCCAGATGATGGCCTATAAGCAAGCTCCTTGCATTAACCGAAGCAAGTGAATGGGGTACACAGTTATGCTGGCTGATATTATATTTCACCCGTAACAGGTCGGTTAATTCCTTGCCGGATCTTATCTGTGCTTCGTTGATTGATGAAGTCTGCATCATGGAGATATTCGGCGTTCCCTTTTTGTCATCATCGGCGGCAGCCGATTTGTCGACTGTTTCAAAGTCCCTGCCTTCAAAGCATATTCCCATGAACGCATGGTTAAGGTTAAGATAAATTGACTCATCATCTGCCCAGACCGAATTGCCTCCATGAAAAGCTGCGTGCTCATCTTTCACCAGCCTGTAAACCCGCCCGAATCTATCAATGAAATAGTGGTATGACTTTTTTTTGCATAGATATTTGATCAGAGCCTTACTGTATCTTTTTATGGAAGATGTCATCTCAGGCTTATAATCAAATATATCGCTCTCAGATGCGTGATACAATATCCCTGCGATATCAGAGGCCGGATTTTTAGATGACAGGTCTTTTGCCGGCAGTTGGACTGAATTTTTTGGAAATTTGTAATAATTTCTGGGAATATTGTCTACCATATATGTGGTGATAATCTGCAGACGGTTGCTATAGAATTCTATGTCCGACGTTTTTTCAACAATCCAGATAACCTTATTTAAATAAGCAGATAACTTATCATTTGCTCCTACCTTCTTGCCATCCCTCTTTTCCTTCAGAGTCGCTACGGGGTTATAGGTTTGAAGGCGGCCCTTATTAACAGAATAATACCTGACTTTATCACTATCAGATCCGGCAGTGTCTATAATTGCAGTATTAATCACCCCAATAAGAGACATCAACAGCATCCCTGCACTCCAAACTGTAACCACCAGAATTGCAGAAATTATAATATGACGATATCTATAGGCCCAAGTATGGGAAGTACGTTTCCTGTAAGCTATCTCCTGTTCGAGATGCTCATCTTTATTTTCCTTCTGCCCGGTTTCTTCTCCTTGGAGTTCGACCTGAACCGTATCTATAGAATCAGTCTTTGCTATGTCAACGTCATTGTCCGGCGCTATAGATAACTGGCTGCGGTCACGGGTAACGCGCTTTAGGAATTTAAGTTTTCGAACAGGGTCGGGAATAGATTTGGCTATCTCTTCAACAACCTGCCAGTAATTCTTTGGCGGCGGCAGTTTCTTGGGCAAAGAAGAGAACATAATACTTTATTTCATCCTGAATGCATAAAGGAAAATTGTTGCTTATGTGAAGCAGAGTAAAGGTAACGTCTTCCTGATTATAACGGTTTTGGGGAACCGGTAGTTATGCGAACATGTTCCGGCATGATGGATATTTGGGTTAAGAAGTTTCAGTCCCGCCATGGCAGGACCGAAACTTTAAGTCATAAGGCTCAAACGGGACGCTTTTGTTATTATGCCCACACAACATTTCCCCGCCATATAGATTCCTGACTACTCCTCCAACTCCGTTATAATCTGCAAAATCCACTCTACCCTTCATACATTGCTGCAATAAGGGCACCCTTTGTAGTTGCATTCAGGGGGTCTTCGGCCATTCTAACTTCGCTGATCTCCAAGGGAAAACCATCCTCTTTTAAAGCTATTTCAAATCGGTCTCTAAACCCGTTAGGCTTTGCCGTCCCCCCACTCAATACAATCGGAATCGGTGCCCCTACTTTTGGAATTTTTGTAGTTTGTGATATGCTTTCTTTTAAAGCTCTGACCAGGCTTATAATAAGATCATCGTAGTAAATATTGAGCGCATCCTCTATATCGTTTTCCGGTTTTGTTAAAAGATCAAATTCATTTTCCTTAATATCACGGACCCGCGTACTAACCTCACCTGTTATCGAAGACACTGCATTATCTATATAATCCCCCCCTTTTTGAATACTGAATGAAATATGGGGAATGGACAGGTATGAAAGGCATACATTACACAGGCCACCACCTGCGCTGATACCTATACCTGTAAAGTTTTCTTTTCCCAGCTCTGAAAACACAACCGCCAGGCCCTCATTTATACTTCTTGATTG
Organism: Desulfobacteraceae bacterium; assembly: GCA_030619585.1. GTDB lineage: Bacteria > Desulfobacterota > Desulfobacteria > Desulfobacterales > SURF-7 > JAUXBD01. The sequence goes on along the minus strand of JAUXBD010000086.1, from coordinate 3,363 downwards.
AAAACCCTTTTCATTCAGGTGGCGTCTCAAAATAGTTTCATGATAGATTATATCGGTCTCAAAATCCTTTGGCACTCCCGGGATAGAAAAACACAGGGGAGCGTCTGACGCCTTAGTCGGATCAACAAGGTCATCTATAATAGCTTTTATAATTTCAATGGCATTTTCCTCTTTGGGGTTAAGAAGCCCTTTTCTCATGGGACGTTTTGTCTCTGAGTTCAACATGTTGGCAAAAACCGCAGCGCCATCACCGTAAACAATTAAAGAGTCCCCGATTTTGAGGTGGCTTATTTTGTTTTGTTTTAGGATGCCCTGTGTGAATTTTGAATAATCCACCGCAATAAAAGCGTTAAGCTGGGAGGAAAACAGCTCTTCTCCTTTGCCCTTTACTGAAACAACTATTTTTGATGTGCCCACATCTACCCCAATTGCATTTTCACTGAGGTTATCTTCATCTTCAGGTGCTTTTAATATCTGCTCAACAGCTTGAGTAATTTTATCCTCTTCTTTTTTTGAGTTTTTGCCTTTAGCAACCATTTGTGAATTCTCCTTCTCCCTGTGCTGATCCAGGGAACTAAGTGTTAATGAAATGCTCTAATATAGGATAACTTATACAAATATCAACCGCTATCAGAACAGTCAATGAAAATGAAGCAATTTGTTTAAATAAGTTATAATAAAACATTTTTTAACAATCAACCCAAAAAGTGACTTAGTCTCAACGAATTGCAGGTATATGCAATATGTTATGACTCTGGAGCATTAAAATACTTTGTGGAAAATTTCCAACATTCATTAAACAATAAAATTTTTTATTGATTTTTATACAGGAGAGCTATATTTGATCTAATCTATCATAAGATATCGTGAACAGAAAAAGCTCCCGGAGAGAGATAATGAGAAAGTTAGCGATTGCTATGGCAAAAGGAGGGGTCGGAAAGACAACCACTGCAGTGAATCTTGCTCACGGCCTTGCCAAAAACGGCAAAAGGGTTCTGCTTGTGGACTGTGACACGCAAGGTCAGACATCCAAATTTTTAGGTGTGGAACCTGAATATGGCCTCTATGAATTTATTACAGGCAGGGATAAAAACGGCACTTTTATTCCCAAAAAAGATACTATTTATCAATCACGCAAAAACCTCTGGTTCCTTGCAGGAGGTCTAAGGCTTGTTGAACTTAAAAACTGGCTTGGAGAGCAGCAAAGGGATATAAGGCAGACAGTTTTAAAAAATTCATTGCTCCCCAAAAACGGAACCCTTGATTACCTTATTTTTGATTGTGCCCCCAGTTGGGATGTTTTAAGCGTCAACATACTGATGGCAGTAGACGAAGTCCTTTGCCCGGTAGCCTTGCAAGGGCCATCAATGGAAGGCCTGAAAACGTTCTTCGGATACCTGCTTTCAGCCCAAAAGCTGAATACAGATCTTCAACTTAAATACATACTACCAACCATGTTTGATAAACGTACCCGCCAGAGTTTTGAAATCATGCATCAACTTAAAAAGATGTTTGCAAAGCAGATCTGTGAGCCCATACACTATAATGTTCGTTTATCCGAGGCCCCGACCCACGGACAAACTATTTTTGAGTATGATGCCCGTGCAGTTGGTGCAATTGACTATAAAAAACTAACCAGGAGGGTTAACAGCAATGGCGGGTTATAGAAAAGACACCCCTGACTTCTTTGAAGATAGTGCTCTTGACCCGATTAAATTAGCCATAGGACCGGAAAAGGTCGCCAGCAAGCAAGATCCCGTCCGGAAAGGGGCTATAGGAAAAACAGAAGAAAAAAAAAGCGGACGTCCTGCCGCAAAAAAGAAAGCCGGCTTTTATCTCTCAACAGACCTTATTGACAGATTTACCCGTAAGTTTCATGAACTAAAACTAGCGGGTATCAAGATTGACAATAAATCTACTTTAATGGAGATCGTCATTTCATTTGCCCTTGATGATATTGATAAGGGAAATGAAAGCAGGGTACTAAAGCAGCTTTAGATATTTGAAAACAATTTTACTATAACCCATCTTTACCACTTGTAGAAATAGGGTAGAAAAAACAAAAATTTATCTATTTCAAGGGTAAATTTTTCGTCACGGTAGTAGACTTCTACCTCCCATCGTCTGAAATACAAATCTATAATTTTATGACAATTGTACCTTTTTTTATTCCAGAAGGCCTATTTTTAATTTTGCGTATTTTGCGCCTTTTTGCGGCTATATTATCAGTAAAAATCCGTGTCATCCGCGTTCCATCAAGTTCACAAATATCATGACGCGCCTGCCTGATTCCTGATCTCCTGAACAATTGCAGGCAGGGCCTCGCCTGTCTTCATGGGGATATAAACATCTGTTATTTTGTCAAAGGGATTTTCCTTGGGATTTATCACAATAATACCGGCACCTGCTTTTTTTGCCTCAAATGGCAGGTAAGCCGCAGGATATACAACCCCGGATGTGCCGAGTACCAGCATTGCATCACTGTCTTGGGCTGCCTGGAAAGATTCCGACATTGCCTGGACCTCCTCACCAAACATAACAACATCAGGACGCATTATAGAGCTGCAGTGTTCACAATGCAGCGCAAGGGAAACAATTGCCGAAAAATCAAGTTTTGTAATGGTTTTTAGCTTTTCCTCTATATCGGACACATAAGACTTTCTGTCCAGAATTGCTTTATGGCCGCAGCCAAGACAACGCATCTGAAACATGTTGCCGTGCATCTCTATAATATCCGTGTTGCCCGCCTCCCTGTGAAGATTGTCTATATTCTGGGTAATTACTGTTTTTAAGATGCCCATTTTCTCAAGATCAAAAAGGGCCGTGTGACCGGGATTGGGCTCAGCCTTGCCAAAGGCATTGAGCAGGTCATTTAGAATGGGTTTGAGTTTATCAGCATTCTGTTCCAGCTGGGCAAACAGGTTGTCGGCAGTGCCGGCTTCCACCGGGTCCATCTGGTCCCATAGCCCGCCTGCATCCCTGAAAGTCGGAATATTACTCTCAGCAGAAACCCCGGCCCCGGACATTACAACAGTTTTTGTGGAAACAGACAGGATGGATGCTGCTTTTACTATCTCATTTTCCCACCTGCTCATGAAACCCTCCGTGGACGGATTATAAATGACGGAGCGAAGGGACATATTAACTTTTAGGCACTTCAAACTCCAAACTTCAAACTTCTCTCTAGTACTGCTCCACTGTTTTAACTTTTTTTAAACGGTTGCTGATCTCAAGAAAGCATTCAAATCCCTGCATTGGCTTGTTTAAAGGGGCGTAAAAAAAATTCCGTACTTTTTCAAGGGGAAAGGTACCTCTTTTTACCGCATAATACAGTTTGTTACCCAGCATGTAACCCATCTGGGT
>JAUXBD010000258.1 GCA_030619585.1 Desulfobacteraceae bacterium | reverse complement strand
TGTCAGAAAATCCAGTTCCAGAATCGCCGATACCTTGCCAGTATCCAGATTCAATTAATATTACATATCACATCAGCATATTACGATAAATAAGAATTAATTTTTAGGATATTTCAAGTGATGACCTGAAGTTCACATGACTATTGTAGTATTTGCTAAAGTAGAATCTTGAATTTTCGATCCAAATAATTGTCAGAGAATCATGAAACTGGTTTCTCAAAATGTCAGATCAAATACTAATATATACAATTTAACAGATCATCACTTTTCACCAGTTTATACCCAGCATTAGACAGTTGAGCCCGCTGCCGATTCCAAATAGACCCACAAAATCATCTTTTGCAAAAAAATCACGTTCGTTGGCAATAGCTGCTGTCACCGGAAGTGAAGCTGTCCCCATGTTTCCAAGAAACTGGTAGGTGTTAAAATCCTTTTCTTCCGGTATGCCCATGGCTTTTCTAATTGCATTCTGGTTTGCTTCGCCAACCTGATGCATTACTATTTTATCCGGCTTGTTTTCAGATAGAGAAAACTTTTCTTTGAAAGCCAGAAATGTTTTTGTGCCCAGGGCAACCCCATTTTTAAATACCCCCACTGCGTCGGTCTCCATTATATGAAGGCCGCTTGCCGGCATGCCTGTGTCCGGTCCCCATGTGCAGAGTTTGTGATGCTCTGTTGCATTTTTTACAATACCGCCCAGAAGATTATGGTCGTTGACGGAAAGGGATTTGTCCACAAGAAGAACGGCTGCTGCTCCTGAACCCCCGGTAAGTGTAGCCAGATTCGTTTTAAACATTTCCATGGTTCCTGCATCGCAAATACGTTCGATCGTACTTTCCACAATTTGTCTTGCCGTTTCACAGCAAACAACAAGGCCGGCACGTATCTGGCCAAGTTCAATTGCATTTGCAATCTGCATTATCCCGTTGATACCCCCGAGACAGGCATTTGATATGTCGAAAACTTGTGTGTCAGGCCCCAGACCAAGTCCATCAGCCACCGCACATGCTGTTGCAGGTTCAAGATTGTCACGACAAACACTTCCGTAAATAAGCATGCCGATATCTTCCGGATATATTTCAGAATCCTCTATGGCTTTTTGTCCGGCCTTCATTGCGCCTTCGTGCATTGTGTGCTCAATATCCCAAAATCTTCGCTCTCTGATTCCGGTCAAAGCTTCAATTTGTCCGACCTTTAGATGAAGCTTATCATAAACAGTGGCAAGCTTTTTTTCAAGATCTTCGGATGTTATCACATTAGGGGCAAGCTCATAGCCAAATGATTCAATACATACTTTTGAGTAAAACATTTCTGATTTCCATGTATAGTTTCAGGTTGAAATAAACTCAAACTGTTTTGAGAGTGCATCTATTTTTACTACGGCGGTTTTTAACGCAGAGGCGCAGAGACCGCAAAGATTCGCAGAGGATGGAAAAATTTAAAAACTATGCCTAAAAAGAAATCTCATCTTGTATAGCGTAAAAAGCTGTATAAATATTATTTATTATCTCTGCGTAACTCTGCGTCCTTTGCGTCTCTGTGTTTATTTAAACATTCTAATCAGCCCCCGATGTCCTCTCTGAAATCAGTCTGAACATACAATAAAATTAACTTTTCGATACCATGGTTATTCCAAAATCATTCATCTGATAAATATAAAGCCCGTCAACTTTCAAGTAACCATCCGCCCATATGGACGGTTCAGGGCCTTCAGATATTTTTGTTACCACTGCTTCAACTTCTACAAGTTCGTTTTCCGGGACAACCTGGCCCCTGTAAATCCAGCTATGCTTTTTACCCTTTACATGTTCAATCGTGTGGCTGTCAGTAAGGTCTTTGAAGCGGTCAAGGGCCATGAATTTAATAAGTTGTATAAAGGACTCTATGCCAAGGGAGCCAGGACATACCGGGTCCTGGTAAAAGTGCGCTTTAAAAAACCATTCATCAGGATCAACTTTTTTTGACCCTCGGATAAAACCAAGACCTAAAGGGCCACCGTCAGGAATATAGACATCTATCCTGTCGATCATACGAAGGGCCTTAGAAGGCATGGATGCCAAAGATGTTTTAATAACATTAGTGTCGTCCGGCGAAAGGGGCGCATCACCTTCATCTTCAAATAAATGTTTTTGACATGTTTTTATCTCTTCAGGTGTTGGCTGGTATGCTGATTTATCAGCGTTTCCTATGCCCACCTGGTTTTCCATGTTCTCTTTAGTAAAAAAGCCGAATGTGGCATCTCCCTGGTAAACCGGTTGGTCATCTTCAAGGACCTGCATATCAAAATGCTGGATTATAATATCAGACGCTTCTGATACCTTAGTCATACGTGATCGCATGGTCAAAGTTGAATTTTTTTGTACCTCTTTGAACAAGGTGGCATTTCCGCCAAGATTCCTGAATTTCAGGACTTTTTCACTTCTTAAAGATGATCCTGCATATGCTGCAAGAAAACCGCAAGGTTGCAGCGCAATCTCATTGAGTATGCAAAAGGCCATGAAAGGCGTTCTGTTTGCACGAAAATACCATGGGTCGACAGGAACCTGATATTGGGCCTCAATCCACCCACCTGGTTTCATCTTAAAAGGTTCAGGCTCGATGTTATAAACCTTATCCATAAACAAGTAAGGAGGGCCTGGAAGTCTTGCCACCACGCGGTCGTTGTCAAAAACCTTGAAACGTTCGCCAAATGCATCTGACGGGTTTCCAATTGCAAATGCAAGAAGTTTATCCCTGTCAAAAAATCTTTGGGCCTGCATATCTTGAGACGGAGAACTTTGGGCCGGAGGAATTTGGGTCTGTCTTTTGTTGTCCCAGAATTTTTTTAACACCGCCTTAGTCGTTCCGGACATCTTCATTGACATGTTTTTAAAGCTGACTGCACAGCTTCCATCCACATATATAAGGGCATCTGCAATCACATGGGCTTCAGGATTATATCCCAGCTCCTTAATGGTCACTTCGTAAACAACTTTTTTAGTGTCAGGTGTGACCGGTCCCCTGCATTTAAGTACGCTTCCCACTTCGCAAACAGGCTCATAGTAAACATCTTCATTTTCACTAACCCACCCCATACGCTGGACAAACACTCTTAGTGTATGTTGGCAGCATTCATACATAAGAGTTCCCGGCATAACCATGTCGTCTACAAAATGGCAGGTGAGAAACCAAGCATCAGGGGTGACATCTGCCTGTGCTTTTATTATGCCAAGACTGTATTGTCCCCCTTTTGGATCAAGCTCAAGAACCCGGTCTATAAGTTTCATCTTTCCTGACGGCAGCCTGATAGAATCTGCAATGTTGATACCTTCAAACTCAGGTCCGAAACAATCTTTGATATCACCTTTTCTCAGGGCGTCTACAGCTTTGTCGTCATAGCTCTCTTTTGCGTCAAAAGACACCAGGTCTTTCCAGTCAGGATCTTTTTTCCCTTTCATGGGCATTGTATCTTCTTTTGTTAAGATAATGCCGCCTGAATTTTTCACCTCATCTTTTGTGAAGAACCCCGCACAACCGCTAGCCATGCTGATTATATGTTTGTCCTTGATAAAACCATTGAAGTTAAAAAAGAAAAGGTAAGTTTCTCCCTGGTGGATAAATTTTTCTATCCGGATCTCATATCTCACAGTATCGCCCGGCTTTGGCAGCCCCGCATGAAATGTTGCAACTGCATCAAGCAGGCGATAGTTTCTTTCGCCTTTTACAGC
>JAUXBD010000176.1 GCA_030619585.1 Desulfobacteraceae bacterium | reverse complement strand
TTCCTAAATCCCTCAATCCCCTAATTCGTAAATTTGGCTTGTGTCCAATTTTTATGTAATTTTCTGGTATTTTACGTGGTTATAGCCATTTTTCCATAATGAATTACGAGGTCTGAATATAGAGATAGATGTCGTGGTTACGATATAAAATTTTAAATAGGATGTAAAATGATAACCTTACTTGATTACGGTGCGGGAAATGTCAGAAGCGTGATAAACGCCATTGAGAAGCTTGGTGAAAAGGTAAAAATCGTTTCCCGCAAAAAAGATATAACTGAAGCTGAAAAGCTGGTCTTTCCAGGGGTCGGCAGTTTCGGCAACATGATGCGCATACTGGATGAGAAAAAACTCACGGATCCGTTAAAAGACTACCTGGATTCAGGACGGCCTTTTTTTGGCATATGCTTGGGGCTGCAGGCGCTTTTTGAAGAAAGTGAGGAGGCGCCCGGCATCAAGGGGCTGGGTTTTTTACCGGGGGTTGTTAAAAAATTTGATATAGACCTTTCAGTTCCCCATATCGGCTGGAATGGAATCAATATAAAAAAAACCACCTGGATTTTCAACGGGCTGAAAGAAGATGAAAAGTTCTATTTTGTTCATTCATTCCATGTTGTGCCTGATGATGAGTCAGTTGTACTCACAACAACAAACTACGGTTTGGAATTTGTAAGCGGCATTTCGAAAGGGAATATAATTGCAACCCAATTTCACCCTGAAAAAAGCGGAGATAAGGGACTTGCCCTACTTAAAAACTTTTTTGACCCTGATAAGGAAAAAAACACCCCTTCCAAAACTCAAAGTAAGACAAAACTTGCCAAACGAATAATAGCATGTCTGGATGTAAGGACAAATGACACCGGAGATCTTGTTGTTACAAAGGGTGATCAATATGATGTTCGAGAAAAAGGAGAAGTACGGAATCTTGGCAAACCGGTTGAAGTTGCAGGAAGGTACTATAAAGAAGGAGCTGATGAGATAACGTTTCTCAATATAACCGGATTTAGAGACTTTCCCATAGAAGACATGCCAATGCTCGAGGTGTTAAAGCAGACTTCAAAAAATGTATTTGTGCCGCTGACAATTGGAGGGGGGATAAGAGATTATACGGATAAGGATGGCAGGAAATACACTTCCCTTGAGGTGGCAGCCCAATATTTCAGATCAGGAGCGGACAAAATCTCCATAGGAAGTGATGCTGTGCTTATTGCCGAAGAGTATCTGAAAACCGGGAAAAAAACAGGTAAAAGTTCGATAGAGCAAATCTCTGAAGTTTACGGCAGCCAGGCAGTTGTTATCTCGGTGGACCCGAGAAGGATTTATGTAACATCACCTGATGATGTAAATCATCAGGTCATAGAGACAAATACACAAGGCCCCAATAAAGAAAGATACTGCTGGTATCAATGTACAATAAAAGGGGGAAGAGAGGGAAGGGACCTTGACGCTGTAACACTTGCACAGGTTTGCGAAAAACTAGGTGCAGGAGAGATACTCTTGAACTGCATAGACAAAGACGGGACCAATTCAGGCTTTGATATTGAACTTATCAATGCGGTTAAGGCTGCTGTGTCAATTCCGGTTATAGCATCCAGTGGCGCAGGCTGCACTGAACATTTCCATGAGGTATTTACTGAAACCAACGCGGAATCAGCACTTGCTGCCGGCATATTCCACAGAAAAGAGGTTCCCATTGCAGATGTAAAGAGATATTTAAAGGACAAGGTTGAGATAAGGGAGTGTATTTAAGGTAACCACATTTGGAAATTATGACTGCGAAATGTACGCAAACAATTAGTCCGCATTTTTCACGCGAGTTAAAGGATCGCTTCGCTTAAGGTTAGAGGTTGGAGGATAAAGGATTTTGGACAGCTACTGTATCTTTCCCTCTAACCTCCAACCTCAAACAATTTATAGGGTTTTTCACAATTTGGATTTAAAGACACCTTTTGCTTCTATTTAATCCAAATGCGGTTACCCTGGGGTGTATTGACAATCCCCTTTTTATAAAATAAGAGTTGTATTATTTGAAGAAAAAGTATTCGCCATCATTGACACTAAAGGTGGCCCAAAGGAGATAAGATGCTTAAAGTTAATGATATTATGACAACCGATGTGTTCGCCTTGAACGAAGAGCACACACTGTCCATAGCCCGCTCTTTAATGGAAAACAAACACATTCGTCATATACCCGTTACAGATGGTAATAAAAATTTTGTTGGACTGATAACACATAGGGACCTGCTGGCATGTTCGATCTCCCTTATTGCAGGAATAGATCAACATGAACAAGATGAACTTGATGGTTCCATACGCATAAAAGATGTTTTAAAAACAGATATAAAAACGTGCAATAAAGATTTAGATCTGTGTTCAGCAATCAAAATTCTTTTGGAAAATAAATATGGATGCCTGCCGGTAGTTCTATCTGGAAAGCTTGTGGGTATTGTCACTGAAGCAGATTTTTTAAAATTAACATATGACCTCTTGAAAGATAAGGAAGCATAGAAGCCATTTCAAAACATGGTAAGTTCTATTATGCTTTTTCCAGGCTATAAAGAAGCTTTATCTCTTTTGGCCAGATTGTGCTGTCCGGTGTTTCCAAAATCATGGGGATCTCGTCGAACCTTTTGTCATTCATAATAAAACTAAAAGCTTCTATCCCTATTTTACCTTTACCAATGCTTTCGTGGCGGTCAACCCGGCTGTCAAGATCGGGTTTTGCATCGTTTAAGTGCATTGCCTTAAGGTATTTAAATCCCACGATACCATCAAATTTATCAAATGTCTCATCAAAGGCTTTTTTTGTGCGCAGGTCATAACCTGCGGTAAAAGTATGGCAGGTGTCAAGGCACACACCAATGCGACTTTTATCCTCCACCAGATCTATAATCCCGGCCAGATGTTCAAACAAAAAACCCATGTTGCTACCTTGGCCTGCTGTGTTTTCAATAACTGCCGAAACATCTTTTGTCTTGTCAAGGGCCATATTAACGGATTCGGCGATTCTTTTCAGACATTTTTCAGGTGAAATTTTCCTAAGGTGACTCCCCGGGTGGAAGTTGAACATACTAAGGCCAAGCTGCTCACAGCGCTGCATCTCGTCTAAAAATGCACCCCTTGATTTTTTCAGCCCCTGGGCTTCGGGATGCCCCAGGTTGATCAGATAGCTGTCGTGGGGCAGTATATGATTAGGAGCATACCCTTTTTTTTCACAGTTTTCTTTAAAATCCCGAATATTTTCTGTGTTGTAAGGCTTGGCTGTCCATCGCCTTTGGTTCTTAGTAAAAAGGGCAAAGGCTTTTGCTCCTATGGCTTTTGCATTTATCGGCGCATTTTCCACACCCCCGCTTGTACTCACATGTGCTCCGACTCGTTTCATTATGCCTCTCTTATATTAATTATGCATACCTTAACCGCCCATTACAGGGACCGGTCTTGCAAGGTTTCCCCGGGCCTTCGGTTTTTTGGCAGACACTTTTTGTTTGGCTTCAAGGATAAGTGAGGCTTTGTTCTTTTCGTAGAATGATGGTGACTCGTAGGTCCAGCCATTTGCAAGTTTTTTCTCCTCTTTTCTAAAGCCCAGATAAGCGTATATACCTATGATGGGCGCCACCACCTTTGTCTTCCAGCCAAACTCCATGTATATTTCTTTTAAAAGGGTGTCAATTTTACTGTGGATCAATTTGTCGTGCCTGTAGATTCTTTTCATCGCCCAGACAGCGCCAGCATAGGTTGAACGTAATGGATTTACCTCCCAGTCATATCGGTCCCGAATACGCTTGTCCGTGTTGTGCTTATACCTCTGCCATCCCTTTAAAAGGGTATGTATCAACCTCGCAAGGCTGGGACCATTAACTTTAAAGTCTGATTTAAATGCATTTAGAAGAAATTTTTCTTCCATGTTGTCGTGAATGTGCTGGTGCCGGTAATTGAACCGGTACTGGCCGTGTGCATCAGCTATGGGAAACTCAGACTCGTCGTAGAGGGTGCCATCCTTTTTATGTTTTTCGTACAGGGGAGTTCCCTCATTGGGAGTATAGAGCATGAACTGGTGGAAATCCGTATCATGGCTTACAGCATAATCGATTGCCTTATCAATGTTTTCCGGAGTATGATTTTCAAGGCCGATAATCGTGGAACCCAACACACGAATTCCATGGGACTGCAACTCCTTAACCAGGGCCCTGCTGTCTATATTGTTTAATTTACTGTACCGACTTTGTTTGCCTTCCAGCCCCATCCATATCCACCCGATACCCAGCTCCACGATCTGTTCAATGGTGTATGACTTTATAACCCTGGCAGAGCTGAACACATTCAGCATCCAGCTTTTATTGTTTTTTTTCATTAATTCAAGCAGTCTTAGAGCCCTTTTACGGTGGAGTAGGAAATTTTCATCCAGGACAAAAAAAGATCTGACCTTAAGTTCCTTTTCAAGTTGACACATCACCTTAAAAAGCTCATCACCGGTTTTATAGAAATCGATAAACTTTCCCTTGCCGCCGAACAGTGCTGATGTGGAACAAAAGTTACACCCCATGGGGCATCCCGCAGAAGGAATCAATATCGCAGCAGTATCGCCGGGTTTGGTTGACAGATCATAACCCATTATTCTGCCTTGGTTGGCAGAGTAGGCTAAAGGGTGTTTAACAGGGGCTTTAGTGTCCTGGCCGAGAAACTGCCTGAACCATTTTACGCCGTC
>JAUXBD010000301.1 GCA_030619585.1 Desulfobacteraceae bacterium | reverse complement strand
TGTATTCATTTGAGATAAAAGGCACGTTATTTCTTGACGTTATGTGCGATTATATGTTGTGGTACAGTCTTTGCTAACTTGATAATGCAGTTATCAAAAATAATGGCCTTGGAAGAAGTTGAAAAATCCAGGATCGAGTCCAATAATCTCTGATGGTTATAGTTTAAAATGCATTCAAATCGAACTTTCATAAAACCGTCAAAGTTAACATTTTAATTAAGGAATTGGTTTTGATGAGAAAGCAATCTTTTTTGATCTTTATTGTACCCCTTGTACTGTTTTGCGGATGCGCTCAAGCGCTGCACAATGTTCCTGTTTCTTTAAACAAAAAAGCCCCGCCGGCTGACTTGAAAATTTTACCGGAAAAACAAGAGAATTGTGACACATATAACGACACTTCTTTTGCCGGTTCTGAAGATGATATGCAGCTTATTATTAATGAGGCGCTTTACCATTGTGAGACATCCCAGGGACTCAGGGAAAAAGGTAGTATCAAATCAGCGCTTGAGGAACTGGACCACGCCTACTCCCTGATTCTGGAAATAGATACAAACAAAGTACCAGATTTGATTCAACAGAAAGAAGATATACGTTTTATGATTTCAAAGCGTATTCTGGAGATCTATGCTTCCCGCAATGTTACTGTTAACGGAAATCATAATGCAATTCCAGTGGAAATAAACCAACATGTGCAAGCAGAGATAGACCTTCTTACAAAGTATGGTAAAAAAGCTTTTTTCATAAAGGCATATAAGCGTTCAGGCAAGTATCGCCCACAAATAGTTGAAGCACTCAAAGAGGCAGGGCTTCCAACTGAATTGTCATGGCTTCCCCTTATTGAAAGTGGTTTTGAAGTAACTGCTCTTTCAAGCGCCAGAGCTCTTGGCCTTTGGCAGTTTATACCTTCAACAGGATATAAATTCGGTCTTAAACGGGATCAGCACATAGACGAAAGGCTCGATCCTGTTAAATCAACGAAGTCCGCTATTGCATATTTAAAAGAGTTACATCGGATATTTGGTGACTGGGCAACTGTGTTGGCAGCTTATAATTGTGGAGAGGAGAATGTATTAAGGGTAATACGGGAACAAAATGTAAACTACCTTGATAACTTTTGGGATCTGTATCAAAAACTTCCCCGGGAAACCGCCAGGTATGTTCCAAGATTTATAGCCACACTTTATATATTAAACAATCCTGAAAAATATGGCCTTGATTCAGTAACTATTGATCAGCAGGTGGAATATGAGACAGTGCAGGTATCAAGGCAGGTGCATTTGAGGAATATAGCTAAAAAAATAGGTGTAACGAAAAAAACACTTAAAGAGCTAAACCCTGAACTTCGTTACAATATATTGCCATCCGACAACTACTCACTTAAGATTCCCCCCGGCAAAGAGGATATACTGCTTTCCAAGCTTGATACGATACCGATTTCACATTTGCCGACCGGAAGGCCTCTTGTTTACCACAAAGTAAAACATGGCGATACCCTTTCATCCATTGCCAGGCGTTACCGTACAAGCGTGACCAAAATTGCCCGGTTGAACAATATAAGAAAACGCAGTTTTATTTTGGTTGGTAAAGTACTTAAAATACCGCAAAGGGTTTAGCCGGCATTTCTCACGAGTTGGAGCAGCTATGCATTTCAACCCACCTTCCTGGACAGGAACTTTATAATATCACGTCGGCTTATTATGCCCACCAGTCTTCCCTTTGACATAACAGGAACTCTCCTGAAACTGTTATTCACAAGACATTTAAATATATTGATCAAATCGTCCTCTTCATCGAATTTCACAACATCACGGGTCATAAGCTCTTGAACTGTCTTGCTCTTTTCCTTGTTATACAGCATTTTCAATATATCTTTTTCCGTTACCATGCCTAGAAGACACATCTCATCATCAATAACCGGCAGGCCTGTTACCCTTTCCCGTACAAGCATTTTTATTACTTCGTTCAGTGTCATGTCTTTATCAACTGTCAGAACAGATTTAGACATAATCTCTTTTGCTGTAACCATACCTCCCCCCTTTGTCATTTAATTACCAACGCAAAACATAATCTTGCAAACTGTCCCAAAACCCTGGAACCTGAATTTAATAATTCTGTGAAATGTGGAAATACTGTGTTGTTGATTTATAACAACAGTACGTTTTAGGCAACATCTTTTCTAAAGGGCTATGATAGTCTTAAGCCCTTTGATATAGGTTGCTGTAAGCTTCAGGTCCGTCTTGTGCTCGTACACTTCGCCCTCTCTGGTAACACCCCTTATGATGCCGTCATTCAAAAACCAGGAAAAAAGTTTTCTTCCCGTATTTATCCTGTCATGGACAATAACCGGTTCGGCAGTTGAAAAAGATTCCTGGCCAGGAACACCCAGGCCTTTATCAACAATCCTTTTTATAAAATTCTGTATTCTTCCCAGCCTGAGCAGGGTCACCGCTTCAAGCCTGGTGGTTGTGTGGGAAATAGGAAAAGCGACAGATCGCATAGTTGAAAAATCATGCGGTAAAATTCCCATACTAGAACAAAGCTCATAATCCCTGCTGCCAGGTGCAGGATAAAAGACAGATACCCCTGCCACCACATTTCTTTGCAAAAGATATAACATATCTGAAACAGAATCTTTGGCCTTCTGGCCTGGAGCCGCCACAATTATGTAACATACTGTTTCAAGAGAGTGCTTTTTTGCCATTATAAGGATTTCTTCAAGGGATTGTGTCACATCCGGCCGTAAAAATCTTTTGAGCTGAGCTTTTGATGTTGAACCAACCGAAAGGTTTAGCGTTTTAAATCCGGCCCTTTTCATGTGCACAACAACCTCTTCATCCAATGATGGTGGGAAAAGTCCGTTCATTGCCCTTAGTTCCAGTTTGAATGCACCAAAGTGTAAGGTTATCTCTTTTAGTAGTTTTATGAACCACTTTTTATCCATGGAGATGTTTTCATCCTCAAAGTCTATAAAAGCCGCATCATAGAGATAGACAGAATTTTTTATCTCATCTATGACAGAGCTCACATCTCTTTGCCTGTATTTTAAGGAATCTGATCCAACGCAGCAGTAGCTGCACTTCATGGGGCACCCTCTGCTTGTTACAACCATTGAGCCACCCCTTTTTTTCCTTTTATAAAATCGGTTGTTTATGAGTTGTATTGCGGGTATGGGGAGATTACCCAGTTTCTCTACCATTGCGGGCTTGTTTACCCTTAGCC
>JAUXBD010000132.1 GCA_030619585.1 Desulfobacteraceae bacterium | reverse complement strand
TGCAGTGCATGTTATTGAAAAGATGCGATCAGACATAAAGATAGAGCAGTTGAAAGACAGCTTTATTATCAACAAACTATCTGTTTACGAAACCCTTGTGAAGCTTCTTGCAAACAAAGGCAAAATTGTTAAGGCTTTTGAAACATCTGAACGCAGCAGGGCAAGAAACTTCATTGATCTTTTAGGCAGTCAGCACCTTTCTTTGAAAAGTTCCGTGGACCAAAAGCTTTACGACAGGCAAAGATCCATAAGAGGCAAAATCAATGAGTATGAAACCCTTGTTGCCCTGTCTGAAAACGAAAAGCGACGCGCAATGTACAGCAAGGTTTTAAAAGTTCTAAACAATGATTTTAACAATATTATGCTTGATATTCAGGCCCAAAACCCACAACTTGGCTCCCTTATATCTGTTGAACCTGTTTCAGCTGAAAAGCTTTTTCGCCGCATTGAACCTGATGTTGCCTTTCTTTCCTACTATATTGTGGAAGATGAGCTGTTTTGCTGGGTGGTGCGAAAAAAAACTCAAAACACAGCCCCTGATATCAATCTTGTGAGGATACCTGTTACACGTGATTTTCTTGGCAGAAAAATACTTGGATTCAGAAGAATGATACAGAACCTTGACCCTTTGGACGACCTGTCAAAAGAACTGTTCAGTCTGCTTCTTCCAGGCCAAGTCCTGGAAAATCTCGGCAATGCATCCAAACTGGGAATAATACCCCACGGTCCTTTGCATTATCTCTCTTTTGCTACACTGTCACATGGGAACAAATTTCTTATCGACGATTTTTCCCTGTTTTATCTACCCAGCGCCAGTGTAATGGATTACACATGGAAAAAAAGAGTTGAAGAAAAGAACCTTAAGGTTCTTGCAATAGGAAACCCTGACCTGGGAAATCCGGTATTTGACCTGCCTTTTTCAGAACATGAGGTTGCCACAATAAAATGGAATTTCCCCGATATAACTGTTTTAACTAAGGAGCTTGCAACCGAAGAGTGGGTGGCGGACAATATTGACAGGTTTGGTATAATTCATATGGCTTCCCATGGAGAGTTTAACACTATAAACCCGCTGTTTTCCGCCATAAAGCTTTCCGGGTCAAAAGAATCCGCTTTAAGCAGGTCAGACGGCAACCTTGAAGTATCTGAGGTTTTCGGGCTGAAGATCAATGCCGACATGGTGGTTTTAAGCGCCTGCCAGACAGGTCTTGGAAAGGTTACAGGCGGCGATGATGTGATCGGGCTGAACCGTGCTTTTTTCTATGCAGGCACCCACACGGTTATCTCAAGTTTATGGCGGGTAAGCGATATATCCACCGCAGTCATGATAAAACAGTTCTATCGTCAGTACAGGCTGCATGAAAAGGCCGACAGCTTGAGGCTGGCTATTTTGCATGTTAAAAACAGATACCCGCATCCCGGATATTGGGGGGCGTTTACCTTGGTGGGGGATTACTATTAATCCCTAAAAGTCGTCACTCCGGTGAAAACCGGAGTCCAGCTCATCTGTAGCTAATTAAAAACCTGGATTCCGGTTTCCACCGGAATGACAAAAAACTGAGTTCCGGCTTGCCAAGATGCCGAATACTCTAAGAGTTCTGTTTTATGAAAAAGCTTAAATTTACTACCGCATGCTGCATTCTTATTATGCTTCTTGCGCCGGCCATGAGCCTGGCAATAGAAAGCATGTGGGTTGTATCAGAAGGGGCAAGGCTGAAAGCAGACTGTGTTGCTTCATCTGAAACAGTTGCAGACCTGCCTGTGGGCACAGAGATTTTTGTAAGGGGCTATGAAAAAAGGTGGTACCTGGTTTTTACAGCTGAAGGTGACAACGGGTGGATCTATCGTGGTAAGGTTTCAAACAGCCTGCCGGAAGGGCTTGATATTGACGATGAGAAAGATTTTTTCCAAGTAGAATATGATGAAAGCAGCATTGACGGGGAACAGGTGTATACGGCCAGAAGTATTCGCGGTGTAACCTCCGTTGATTCTGATGGTGTTAATCAGATGTCCGATGTGGCTAAAGAGTATGGCCAAAATAGAAAAATGCCTGAAAAGTACCAAAAAGCCCTATACGATGTAATAACCATGGAAAAAAATGATGATGAGATAGAGCTTTTCTTAACGGCCGGCAAGATTGGTGAGTATGACGATTTTTAATATTGATGATCTTGTAAAACCTGTATATACTGTGTCAACTCATATCAATAATCGGCAAAATCAAGAGAGGATAGAAATGAACAAATTTAAACTTTTAGCCTGCAGTGTTTTATGTATGCTGGTTTTCACCTTTTCCCAGGCCTTTGCCCAGGAAAAGATGTGGGTTTCATCCGACGGTGCAAAGCTAAAGGCCGACAAGACATCGTCATCTGCAACCATTGCAACCCTGCCCTTTGGAAAGGAGCTAAATATCATCACCCTTGAAAAAAGGTGGTATAGGGTTTTTACATCATCCGGAGAAACAGGATGGATATATAGAGGAAAGGTTTCAAATACTGAGCCTGAAAAAGATGAGGATGATGGAGAGGAAAGTTTTTTTGATGATCTTCCCGGTACAAGCATTCAGGCAGATGCATCTGACAGTTCCCGAAGCATCCGTGGATTATCGCCCGAGGCAAACGAGTATGCCAAAAGCACAAAAACACCTGAAAAATACAAAAGAGCGTTGGATAATGCCATGGCGATAACTACAGAAAAGAGAGAAGTGGAACTATTTCTGAAAAAAGGCAAAATTGGAGAATATGCACAATGATACCCCGTTTTAATTCCGGCCGCCGTAATTTTCTAAAATTTGCAGGGACTTTGGGCCTTTTAACGGCCGCTCCTGCATATGCATTTGATATATTTAAAGTACTTGACCCTGAAGGAACATCCGAAGATATTCAGAAGGCAAAGCAGATTTTTCAGGGTACAGGCAATATTCTGGCAAGCACAAAAGAGCTTGATTTTGAATCTGAACTTGCAATAGGCGAAAGCCTTGCCCTTGAGGGGTTCCGACGATTCGGCATGCCCAAAGAGAATAAAAATCTTCAGAAATATGTTAACCTTGTGGGAAATTCAGTGGCACGAAACTCAACCAGGCCAAAAATCCCATACCATTTTGTTGTTATTGACAGCCCTCTTTACAATGCCTTTGCATGCCCGGGAGGCATAATATTTGTAAGCGCAACTCTTTGCAAATCCATGAAAAGCGAGGCAGAGCTCGCATCTGTTCTTGCCCATGAGATCGCACATGTTTGCCATAAACATGCCCTTAAATCTATAAAAAGGGCAAAGTTCTTAGAGGGTGTTACAAAAATCACCACAGCAAACATGAAAGGTGAAGAGGGCAGGAAATTCAAGGATATGATAGGCGGACTTCAGGATATCCTTTTTGAAAGGGGACTGGACAAAAAGATGGAGTTTGAGGCTGATTTTTCAGGAATGGCATTTGCCTATCGAACAGGATATACCCCCAAAGGCCTGGTTAACGTTCTAAGAATGCTTAAGCAAAAGGAGCAGGCCGCAACCAAAAAGGGTTCATGGTTTTCCACACACCCTCCCCTTTCAGATAGAATAGGAAAATGCAGCCACAGGATGGGCCGCTATCCTGATTCATCAAGCCTTGCCACAGTTCAGAGCCGGTTTAATACATATAGACGGTTCTTTTAAAGACTATTTTCATGGGATTTTAAATTCACCCGTTTAAAATCACCAGTTTAAATTCACCAGGTAAAAATATTTCTTGATTGTCCTACCTGAAATCTTTTATAATAATAAACTCTATCTGGAACTGTTTGCAGAACTGCCCGCACACAAAAAGGGGTTTCAATTTGTCTTGTATTGTACCTAAAATTCTGAGCCACCAACAGAGGAGGTTAAACCATGAAAGAACTTATTGAAAAAATTGCACAGGCATTGGTAGACAATCCGGATCAGGTTGAAATTAATGCTGTGGAAGGTGAACATTCAACTGTGATCGAACTGAAGGTAGCTAAAGAAGACATAGGGAAAATAATCGGAAAGCGCGGGAACACGGCCAATGCAATAAGAGCTATATTAAATGCCGCTTCCGGAAAGAGCAAACGCCGTGTTTCTCTGGAAATTATTGATGCATAATACCTGAACAAACGGACGCTTTGTATTATTCCATTTTAAATCCCATTAATTTTTCGGGAATAATGCCGCAATCCAAAACACATTATCCTCAAACGCCTACCCTTGGCGGCGGCGTAAAAAATCCCAATTCCGGCACTCCGGATCGGAGTTCGGGATGACGGCCACGCCGTAGTCCAGAAGCTATTGAAATGACTGGATTCAGGCTTTCACTGGAATGACAACAAATGAATTTTTTGACTTTTTACGAGTTTATCAAACTTAAGCGTAGAAATCCCCAACTACTTGCATACATTCGTGGTCTTCCAAATACAGCCACCCTTTATTTTAATTATTTTATCCGCGTTTATCTGCGTTAATCTGCGTCCAATAAATATATAATTGGTCAATATCATTATAAATAAAATGGTATTTCCTATACTGTCAAGTTATAAAAAACTTGACATCACATGGAAAAAAAGAGAATCTATTTGGGTCGCCAAGCGGCATGAGAAGCTGTATGCCTTGTGTTTTCAAGAAGTTAACTAATTGGATAAAATATGTCGGAGATAAAACTTAAAATTGAAAAGGGTTTTGAAAACCTTGGCCGCTGGCTGTACAGAAATAAGTTCAAGTCGCTGGCATCTGTATTGTTTTTCGTTGTTTTGCTTGGTCTTCAGATACCTAAAACCACAATTGACACCTCCTGGGAGGGAATGCTCCGGGAGAATGATCCGGGCAGGATCGACTATAATGCTTTTCGAGAACAGTTCGGGCAGGACAGGATAATAATAGTCGGCATAAAAGCTCCTGATATCTTTACGGACAATTTTATGCAAACATTAAAATCAATCCATGAAGACCTTGAAGATGAGGTGCCTTATGTGGAAGAAGTAAACAGCCTGATTAACGCGCGAAGCACGCGGGGCATCGGAGATGTGCTGCATGTTGATGAACTTTTTGAAGGATGGCCGGAAAGAAAGGTTGACCTTTCTTTATTAAAAAAGCACGTGCTTGGCAACCCCTATTATCTCAATAATATTGTTTCAGCTGACGGCAACGTGACGGCTATCGTAATAGAAACTCAAGCAACGCTTTCTGAAGACAACGATAATGAAGACGAACTATTTGAAGGCTTTAATGAAAACATAACCCAAAAGGCGCATGGAACAAATAATAGATACTTTTCCGACAAGGAAATGACAAAGGTTGTGGATGCTGTTAACAGGGTCCTTGAACGATACCGCACCCCGGATATCTACATCGCCTTTACGGGTGGGCCTATTATCGAGGACTCATTTAACCGAGCTACAAAGGAGGATATGCTGTTCCTTATGGGGCTCACATATCTTGCAATCAGTTTTTTTCTAGCCGTTCTTTTCCGCAGATTTTCCGGCGTCATACTGC
>JAUXBD010000002.1 GCA_030619585.1 Desulfobacteraceae bacterium | reverse complement strand
CGGGGACCCTGTTTTTCATGTACTTAGCCATGCCGGCAGACTTCATGGGTGTCACCCCGGCCAAAATATGAACTTTTTCATGCAATCCCCTTTCCCGCACACCTTTCATCCACTCTTCAAACTTGTCCAGATTGTAAATACACTGGGTCTGGATGAATTCAACACCGCATGTGATTTTCTTGGCAAGACGCGGCACGCGAATTTCAAAAGGATCGGCAAACGGATTTGCGGCAGCACCTACAAACATCTGCGGTGGCCGTTTTATTTCATCACCCCCTAAAAATTTGCCTTCATCCCGCATGTGTCGAACGGTTTGAATCAACTGCATGGAATCCAGGTCATGGACGTTTTGTCCTTGCGCACAATCTCCAAAGCTCTGATGATCTCCAGAGAGGCATAGTACATTATTTATGTCAAAAGATGCAGCACCCAGGATGTCACTTTGCAGCGCAAGACGATTCCGATCCCTTGTTACCATCTGGAGAATAGGTTCCAGTCCCATCAGTTTAAGCCGGATGCATGCGGCGAGACTGCACATACGAGTAACCGATGTCTGATTGTCAGTGATGTTAATTGCATCAACATAGTCCTTGATCAGTTCACCTTTTTCAACAATGCCCTCAGGGTCGCTTCCCCTCGGAGGACCACATTCAGATGTAACCGCAAGTTGACCTGAAGCGAGAATTTTTTCCAGTTTACTTGGTGTTTTTACATTCATACCTGCACATCCTCCCTGATAACTTTTCGGGGCCCCCCTGCTCTGTCTGTAGACCAGTCTTTTATAGAGCAGACCTTTTCGTAATCATCCAACCGTCCCAAAGCCTTAAGTCGTTCGACAATTAAATGCCATGCGCAGTCCACTTCTTTGCCGAGTTCACATTTCCCATTTGAAGATCCTCCGCATGGGCCGTTTAAGATGCGTTTGGCGCAGCGCGAAACGGGGCAGATGCCGCCGGTTGTTGCCAGCATACATTCCCCGCAGGCCTGACACCTTTCCGTCCACAGACCCCGTTGCTCGGTAGCCCCTAGAAAACAGGTGTTTACACCTGGGTAGATCGGTGTGGAATGATATTTTTCTGCCATGAACTGGACACCGACACCGCAGGCAAGAGATAAAACAGCATCATACTGATCGATTCTGTCCCTTACCTCTTCAAGATATTCATGGTCGCACTGACGTTCCAGTGTATGCTCGTCGATGACCATTTCTTTCCCATTATTCAGAAAGTACATTCTCAAAGCTGAAGCAAGAATCTCAACTTCCTTTTTGCCGCCAGCTTCACAAACGGTAACGCATTCGTTACAGCCAAGCACGAGAATTTTGTCGTGGTCTTTAATAACCTCGATAATCTCCTCAATCGGTTTTTTGTCAGCTACTATCATTATAATAACCTCATTTTTATATATTGCACATCACGGTTTATTAAAATTTTCAGAAAAAACAATTCTATAAAGCATCTTATGTAATATTAGTTCAAGCTGCCAGATTTTTTTTTGAATTCTTTACCGGATTTGGTCCAAGGCCGCGTATCTTTTCCTCCATTTCAACGGCAAACTTTGCAAAGTGAGTCCCTTCTCCTGCAGAAAGATTGTACATCTGAACCCTGCCTCCGCCTACTCCAATTTTATCCAGAATTTCCTGAGCCTGTTCCACTCTTTTCCTTGCCCTGATGTTACCGCTGATAAACTGGCAACTCCCTTCCATGCATCCCACAACATAAACACCGTCAGCGCCTTTTTCAAAAGACCGGAGAATATGGATGATATCTACCTTCCCCGTGCACGGAACAAGTACTATTCTAATATTCGTTGGATATTCAAGTCTCATCGAACCTGCCAGGTCCGCAGCTGAATATCCTCAGGAATTGCAGCAAAAAGCAATGATAATCGGCTTGAAATCCTCTGCCATAAAAACCTCCCGCTTTATTGCATTTCAAGTTATAAATTCAGATAGCTGCATTCTATATAACACCTTCAAGCAGCGCTTCAATCTTACTTAGAATCTGATGGTCCTCATACCAGTCAAGCCTGATTGTTTTTGCCGGGCATTCTGAGACACATGTGCCGCACCCCCTGCATAAAGCAACATCGATTTCACTGACACCATCTTCATTAATCCGCGGCACTTCATAAGGACATGACCTTACACAAATAAGGCACGACGCGCAGTTTTCCGGTTCAACACAGGCTGTCACGGCGGATAACGTAAGATTTTCCTGCGAAAGGAATGTCGTTGCCCTTGATGCAGCAGCCATTGCCTGGGATATTGTCTCTGGAATCAACTTCGGACTATGGGCGGTTCCGCATACGAAAACACCTTCTGAGGCCATTTCCACAGGTCGCAGCTTGACGTGGACTTCCATAAAATATCCATCTTCGTTCCTGGCAACCTTTAGAATGGAAGCAAGTTCATCCACATCTTCAGAGACCATTCCTGTGCTGAGTACCAGAAGGTCGGCATCAACGCTTACGTCGCGGCCAAGGACGTGATCCGTGAATGATACGGATACACCCTGGTCAGCAGACTGCACTTCCGGCGGTGATTCAGGATCATACCTGAAGAAAAGAACCCCCAGTTTTCTGGCCTCTTTATAATAATCTTCTAAAAGTCCGTATGTCCGGATATCCCTGTACAAAACATACACCTTAGTATCCGGATTGCTTTTCTTAATATGAATCGCATTTTTTACGGCGCTCTGACAGCATATTCTGGAACAGTTCGGGTGCTCTTCGTTTCGTGATCCGACACATTGAATCATCACCACATGTTTTAAATCATTCGCGCCATTTTCGTCATCAAGACGTTTTGCCAGTGAAACCTGAGATATAACCGCAGGATTCTCACCAAACAGATATTCGTCAGGCTGATATTCATTGGCACCGGTGGCAATTATGACGACGCCATTGTTGATTTTTCTTTCGTACATACCTGGCCCGACAAGCACTTCCGACGTAAAATTACCTTTAAATCCTGAAAAACCGACAATAAGGGACTGCTGCAATACCTGAATTTTTTCGTGAGCATTCACTTTTTCTATTAAATCACTTAAATAGGCCTGGATATCAGCACCTTCAATTGTTGCCAAAAGCTCACGGGCCATACCGCCAAGCTGAGGTTCCTTTTCTACAAGAACAACTTCAAACCCCTGGTTAGCCAGGTATAAAGATGCGTTCATGCCAGCGATACCGCCGCCGATCACGAGAGCTCTTTTTGTTACCGAAATTGTTTTTTCATGAAGCGGCCTAAGCGTTTTGGCGCGTGCCGCAGACATCCGTACAAGATCTTTGGCTTTCTCAGTAGCTTCTTCAGGCGAATTGGAGTGGCACCATGAATTCTGGTTTCTGATGTTTGCCATCTCAAACAGATATTTGTTCAATCCACAGCTCTTTAATGTGTCCATAAAAAGTGCTTCATGGGTTTTGGGACTGCATGATGCCACAACGACTCTGTTCAGGCGGTTATCTTTTATAATATCTTTCATTTGATTCTGCGAATCCTGGCTGCAGGAAAAAAGGCTCTCATTAGCATAAACAACATTGGGAAGCGTTAATGCGAATTCTTTAACCGCTGGAACATCCACAACGCCGGCAATATTGATGCCGCATCTGCATACAAAAACTCCAATTCTCGGGTCTTCATTTTCCACTTCAATTTCATCAGGAATTTCCACTGTTTTTGTGCAGGTCCCGCGCGCATCGGCTAACATCACGCTTGCGGCACAAGATGCGGCGCTTGCTTCTATAACAGAACTGGGAATGTCTTTAGGCCCCTGAAAAACACCGCAGGCGTATACGCCCTCACGTGATGTCTCTACAGGGGTAAATGTATGTGCCTCAACAAAATTGTATTTATTCAGGTCCACATTAAGCCTGTTGGCCAGCTCAACCGTAGACTCTGAAACCTGAAGGCCTACAGAAAGAACGATGATGTCAAAATCTTCTTCTTTTATCTGACCAGGTCCATCGGAATACTTAATCCGAAGGTCACCTGTGGCGGCCACCTCTTCTATGGTGTGGATACGCGATTTTATAAACCGGACACCTTCTTTATCCTTGGCACGGTTATAGTAACTTTCATATTCCTTACCAAAAGTTCGCATATCCATATTAAATACCGCGCAGTCAAGATCCGCGTCAGAATGTTCTTTTGCAATCATCGAATCCTTTACCGCGTACATGCAGCATACAGATGAGCAATACCCATTTCCGCACCTGTTGTCGTCTCTTGATCCCACACATTGCAGCCATGCAATTTTTTTTGGTTCTTTCTCATCAGAGGGTCTTACAAGGTGCCCCATTGTGGGCCCAGATGCACTGAGTATCCTTTCAAATTCCAGACTTGTCAAAACATTGGGGTTCTTCTTATAATGATAAAACTCTTCCAACATAGAAGGATCAAAAGGCTCACTCCCCGGGCAAAGAATGACAGAACCGACATTCAATTCTTTTTCAACCGGTAGCTGTTCATGGTCTATCGCTTTGGCCAAACACGCATCAACACATTGATAACATTCGCAGCAATATCCACAGTTCAAACAGCGTTCTGCTTCAGCCTTTCCATCCGCCTCATTATAGCCAAGTTCTACTTCCTTAAAGTTGCCCCCCCGTTCATTGACAGGAAGTTCCGGCATTTTTGCTCTATCTTTTCTGGCCTCGTCTTCAGGGATCGGTCGAAAAACCGGATCTTCATTGGTCATTGGCTCCCTGCCTTCGGCCATATCACTACCTTCAATATAACGGGCGATTGACTCGGCAGCCTCTTTACCCGCGGCAATTGCTCCTATTGCAACCCAAGGGCCGGTCTGGAGATCACCGCCTGCAAACAACCCCTCGCGTGCAGTTGCGAAGGTGATCGGGTCGACTTCTGTTGTCCCCCACTTGGAGAAACTCAGGCCTTCTATATGCTCAAGGGCTGAAAGGTCAGGTCTCTGGCCAATTGCAGGAATGATCTGATCAACATCAAGATCATATTCACTGCCCGGAACAGGTACAGGCCGCCTTCTGCCTGATGAGTCAGGTTCACCCAGCTCCATCTTTATGCATCTTAATCCGGTTACTTTCCCGTTCTCTGTAAGGATCTCCTGGGGAGCCGCAAGATAAGTTATCTTTACATTTTCTGCCTCGGCAGCAAAAATCTCCTCTTCCCATGCAGGCATCTCTTGCCTGGTGCGGCGATACAAGATGGTGACTTCCTTTGCACCAAGACGAACCGCACTGCGGGATACGTCAATGGCAACATTTCCGCCACCTATGATGGCAACATTTTGCCCGACTTGGGCCTTGCCGGTAAGATTAACCTCTCTTAAGAAATCAACACCCTGACGGACACCATCTGAATCTTCACCGGGAACACCCAGTTCTATTCCCTTATGTGCTCCAAGTGCAAGGTACACAGCTTTATATCCGTCACTAAAAAGGTCATCAACCTGCAAGTCCTTACCAAGAGGAGTGTCTGTTTTTATCTCAACCCCAAGGTTTGTGATAACCTCTATCTCTTTATCAAGAATATCTCCAGGAAGGCGATGGTCGGGGATACCCACACGCAGCATGCCTCCTGCCTGTGGAAGTGATTCATAAACGGTTGACAAAATTCCTTTAAGGGCCAGATGATAGGCAGCAGAAAGGCCGGCAGGACCTGATCCGATTATGGCAACCCTCTCATCTCTTTTTGGCAGACACGAAAGTTCCACTTCACGGGGATCGAACTTGTCTGCGGCCAAACGTTTTAAATCTCTTATAGCCACCGGATTATCCACGTCACATCGGCGGCAGGCATCCTCACACCCATGGGGACATATTCTACCCAAAACACCTGGTAGGGGAAGGTCCTTCATAATTATATTCAGGGCCTCTTTATACTTCCCCTCCTTTACCATCTGCACATACCCCTGGACATTCAATCCTGCAGGGCATGCCAGCCGACAGGGTGCCTTATCAGCCTTTTGTATTGCAAAAGCTCCTGGAATTGCCTGCGCATAGCGCTGGTAGGTCGCCTTTTTAACAGAAAGGCCTTCGTCATATTCATTGGGCAGTTCCACCGGGCAAACTTTTTCACAGTCCCCGCAGCTCGTACATTTTGACAGGTCAATAAAGCGGGGCTCCTGTTTAATCAACGCCTTGAACCGTCCGGGCTCACCCTGAAGATCAAGGACTTCTGTGTTTGTTAAAAGCTCAATGTTTATGTGCCGGCCGACCTCGACCAGTTTGGGTGAGATAACTCACATGGCACAGTCATTGGTGGGAAAAGTTTTATCCAGCTGGGACATCATCCCGCCGATGGCTGATGACTTTTCCAGCAGATAAACATAATATCCGGAATTTGCAAGATCAATTGCAGACTGCATCCCCGCGATTCCACTGCCGACTACCATAACCGATCCTGAAGGCATTTTTTTTCCGTTTTTCAAGTTTTGCTGAGCATCACTATTGTCATTCATTGTCTAATCACCCGTTAAACGATGGTTATTTGTCATGATACTTTTTCCGTATGTGCTTCCCGCAATTTAAAAATTATCCATAAACTTCCTTGCTTCCAATAATTTCAGGCAGTCTCTGTTCCCAGCCGAGGGTTGAGATAAAAGCACCGCTGAATCCTTCCTTTCTCAGGATATCAATCATCTCTTTTGCTATTGCTATACATTCCCGGGTTTTATCCGGGGCTTTCTGAATCCGTTTGATCAGATCATCAGGTATATGAACATGTTCCAGATTGCGTGACATATAACGAGCCATACCCACAGATTTCAGCAGCAATACTGTTGGAATTATTTTCGCGTTTTTTTGTTCGGCATGCTTCATAAATGTCTCAATTGAGCCAATGTCAAAAATAGGCGGGGTAATAAAAAAACCGGTTCCTGCATCGATTTTTTTATTCATCTCTTCAAGTTCGGCTTCAAGATTATCACCTTTAAGCCCAGCGTTTACTACTGAACCAACCTGAAAATCCGGAGCGCCATCAAGTTCAATACCTGCCATGTCCCGCCCTTTCTGAAGCATCTGAACAGCCTCAAGCAGTTCAGTAAGCTGGATATCGTAAACAGATGCTGCCTGGTGATGATCACCGAAACTCGGGTCTTCACCTGTAACAGCCATGATGCTTTTGATCCCGCAGGAATTGGCTGCGAGAATATCCGCTTGAAGCGCAAGCCGGTTTCTGTCCCTGCAGCAAACCTGCATCACTGTTTCCATGCCTTCAGACTGGAGAAGCATAGCTCCGCCGAGAGAACTCATTCTCATAACAGCATTGCTCATTTCCGGAACAACAAACGCGTCAACCTGTCCTTTTACTTTTGCAGCATTTTCAACCATTTTTGAAACATTTACACCCTTGGGAGGTTCCATTTCAGCAAGAATTGCAAAATCACCGGTATTAAGTTTTTTATTAAAGCTCATTTAATTTCCTCCAAAAAAGTTTTCCTGAAACATCAGAGACCTGGATATTTTTTTCTAATATTGCCGAAAAATAGATTTATCCGCTTTCCTTACAAAATTAACAGGAGACCTTTTTTATATAATTTCAGTGTTCTTGAATCGACAGCTTACGGAAAACAATTTGCAAAAACGATTTTAAAAGTAAATATTATAAATATGGGGCAACTCTGTATATGTCAACCGAAAACACACTTAATTATGGATATTTGATATAAAGAAAACCAATTTTTAAAAGATTATCCAGAATATAATCCATTGAATTGATTCTTTTTGCAATGGTCTTCTCGGGTGGGCTTTTCATATTAGAAGCAAAACAAATGCTGATCATAATTGTATTCGGTTCTGTGATTTCTTAGAAAACGACCTGGAGTAAAATCCAACACCACCGCAGTAAAATCCAACACACTATTTAACAAACTGAAAATATAGGATGAAAGTTAACTCATTGTTGTTTTTCAAGTTTAGCTCTTCCCCATACTGTTGGATATTACAACATTTACCTTAAACGTCTTCAAAGGCCCTTTACGGGTTGCACGTCTTAAAAATGATGTAATATTAAATGGTTAAAATTATTTTTTAAAGCCTCATATATTTGGCATCGCCTTTGCTTTATATAAACCCAAATAACGGCATAAAGGTTTCCCAAAAAAAATAAATCTACATTTGCAAAGGAGAAAAAAATGGCTGAAAAAATTAAACGTGGTCAAAGAAGTCAGGTCGGTTTTGGGTCATCCTACAGGAAGGGCAGCAAACAGGAACTTGGTAATAAAACAGGGATCAGTACAGTCTTGGGTGGACAGGTTTGGATGGTAAAACCAGATAAAAATACCAAAACAGCAAATCCCTGCATTTGGATGCAGTCCAGTGTGGTGAAAAATAAAAACTGTAACAATTTTTATGACTGTACTACCTGTAAATACGACCTGGGAATGCAAAGGCAGGTTGAAAAAGGCAAACAGATCAGCTGGCAGGATGCCATGAGAAAAAAGCTGGCATTGGACAGGGTTTGCAGGCACAGCCTCACCAACCGTATTGAAAAACGGGCATGCGCATATGATTACATGTGCGGCACTTGTGATTTTGATCAGTTTTTTGAAGATGTCTTGACTACAAAAACAAAGAGTATGCCATTAGAGGTAGAACAAATCAAAGGTTTTGAAGTTCCCATGGCTTACCATTTCCACAACGGCCATACCTGGGCAAGAATTGAAAGTGGCGGTTATATACGGATCGGTCTGGATGACTTTGCCTTAAAGCTTCTGGGCAAGGCCGATGCGTTTGACCTTCCGCTTATGGGTAAAGAACTGGATCAGGGAAGTGTTGGATGGGGCTTAAAACGCAAGGATAATTTAGCAGATGTACTTTCTCCTATAAATGGCGTAATAATGGAGGTTAATTCTAAGGTAAGAGAAAAACCGTATTTAGCCAACAATGAGCCATACGGTGATGGCTGGTTGTTCATGGTGCGTACGCCTGATGTAAAGAAAACCATTAACAATCTTATGACTGATTCAAGCTGCCTTAGCTGGATGGACCAAGAGGTTACCAGCCTTGAAAATTTGATAGAGGAAGTGGCAGGTCCGCTTGCTGCTGATGGCGGCTATCTGACAGGCGACATATATGGTGCACTTCCTGATCTGGGCTGGAATAACTTAGCAAAAACCTTTCTCAAGACCTGATAATGTTACAGGAGGGAAGGAAAATGGAGCGAAACCGCATTAAAAAAATAGTAAAAGACAAGTCCGACCTTTGCATCTGGATGCAGGCAGATGTGGTTCGTCAAAAAACCTGTAAGATCGATTATAACTGCAAAACATGCAACTTTGACAAAGTCATGCGACGTGTCTCTAAGAAAAACAGACAGATCAGGGAGCAAAGTGGCATACCAAAAGGAAAGTGTGGAAAAATCGTTTACTGGAAAGACAGGTTAAGAGAACTGCCAACGTGGAAGCGCCCTTGCATCCATCACATGAAAGCTCGCATTGAATTCAGAGCCTGCACCAATGATTACCGGTGTGGTGATTGCGAATTTGACCAATATTTTTACGACCAGTATACTGTGCATACGGTGGTAAGACCGGTGGATCTTCTTGATATCGAAGGATTCAAGATTCCACATGGATATTATCTCCATCCCGGTCATGCGTGGGTGAAGGTAGAAGAGGGATCTGAAGTCAGAATTGGACTGGATGATTTTGCTTTGCGCCTGCTGGGACCCTTTGACCAGCTTGAGGCCCCCCTTATCGGCAAGGAGGTAAAACAGGGAGATACAGATATATCAATGAATCGCGGACAACATAAAGCAAGAGTGCTTTCACCTGTTAGTGGGGTAGTAACCGCAATTAATCATAGGCTCAGAGAAAAGGTCAACCTGGCCAATCATGACCCATATTCTGAAGGCTGGGTAATGAGGGTGCATACCCACTCTCTTCGTCAGGATTTAAAAAAGCTGATGATTGGCAGGGAAGCAGGCGATTATGTGGGAAAAGAGATCAATCAACTCCACAAGGTGATTGAGGAGAAAGCAGGCCCTCTTGCAGCAGATGGCGGTTTCTTGACAGATGATATCTATGGGAAAGTACCACAATTAGGATGGAAGAAGTTAACAAAGCTTTTTCTTCATACATAAAACTGATCTAATATATCTTAGTTTGTTAAGAGGCTGGTGAAATACTTTTCTCCAGACTTTTCTTTTCATCATCTAAAAGGACCTTGCAGTACCGGCAGAACTGATCAGATTTCTTGTCCACATCTTTAATGCTACGGCAGTAATGCATGATACAAGTTTGGTCTTTACAATGGCGTAATTTAAAGGTATGCCCCATTTCATGGATGGCTTCCTTGATAACACGAGAACGATAGGCTTGGCTATTTGAAGAAAGACCTTCACGAAGCCTATGGGTCGACACAATGCAGGCCGTTCCACCCAGCTGAGCCTCTCCATATACGTAAGTTAAAATCGGGATATACAGATCTTCCGTGGTAATTGCAAACACCCTGATAGCTTCTTCAGGGGCTTTGCTGGCCAGCTTCTCCAGTATTATAGTAGAATAGTGCTGCATACGGTCCGGGTCATAGGCAAAACATACATCATCAATGAGCGACCTTAGCTTGGTTGGAAAGCCGAATGTACGGGTAATATTTACGCTTATCGATTCGATTAGCTCTTCGTCTATGTCTCCAATAGGAGAGATGACCAACATGTGTTCTAACAAGGCCATCAAGCAGGCTTTTGAATGTTAAACTGTTTAATTTTACTATAAAGTGTTGATCGATCAATACCCAGAATTTTGGAGGTTTTTGAAACATTCCAGTTGGTATCTTCGAGTGTCTGAATAATGTGGACTTTTTGGATTTCCTTAAGAGACCTTTCGTTGGAAGAAGGCACGTGGTCACTATGAAAAATGGGTAAATCTTCAGGCTGAATACTCCGGGCCTTGCCCACAACGACACCTCTCTCGATTGCATTTTCAAGTTCCCTGACATTGCCTGGCCACTCATAGATCATCATCTCGTCCATGGCTTCACGGCTGATCTTATCAATAGGCTTGTTGGTTTCTTGAGAGAACCTGCGTAAGAAATGATCGGTCAGAAGCGGAATATCATCTTTACGTTCACGCAAGGGCGGCATCTGAAAGGAAATTACATTCAGACGGTAGTAAAGGTCCTCACGAAATATCCTATCTTTTACTGCATCCTCAAGGTCCCTATTGGTTGCAGCAATGATACGAAAATCAACTTTTATGGACTGGGTGCCACCGACACGATAAAACACCCTGTCTTCCAGTACCCTAAGAAGATCGATCTGCATTCGCATGTTGATCTCACCGATTTCGTCCAGGAAAAGCGTGCCACCATGTGCCAGTTCAAGGCGTCCTTTTTTGGTTTCTTTCGCATCAGTAAAAGCACCTTTCTGGTGGCCGAACAACTCGCTTTCCATTAGGTGCTCAGGAATTGCACCGCAGTTGACCACAACAAATGGACCTTCGCATCTGGGGCTGTTTGTATGGATAGCCTTAGCAGCCAGGCCTTTGCCTGTTCCGGTTTCACCTGTAATGAGGACCGTGGAGTTTACAGGAGCTATATCCTGGATAAGATCAAATATTTCGTGCATGGGCTGGGACTGGCCTATCATGCTTTCAAAACGTGTACGTTGCTTATAATCTTCTCGGAGAAACAGATTCTCCCTAACCCGGGCCTGATGTTCTATGATTTTTTCTATCAGAACTCCAAGTTCCTCTGGATCAAAAGGCTTCAGCAGGTAATCATAGGCCCCTGCCTTGATCGCTTCAATGGCTGTGGAAATTGATCCATAAGCGGTAATCATTATAACCGCTGCATCAGGATCGTTTTCCTTAACATATTTTAAAACTTCAAGACCGCTTATCCCTTCCATTTTGATGTCAACCAAGAGAATGTCAAAGCTGGTGTCTTTTATTTTCTCCAGAGCTTCTTCACCACTGCTGGCTTTTTCTATATCGTGACCATCCCGCTCAAGCCAGCCGGCAAGGGATTCCCGCATAATCAGTTCATCATCAACAATCAGAACTTTAGCACTGTCCACTGGCTCCTCCATTTTTGCTTTGCTGAGTTAAGGAATATTCCAGGGGCAAAATAATCTTAAATGTTGAACCTTTACCTACCTTTGAGTTCACACAGATTGCCCCACCGTGCTCCTCAATGATTCCATAAACCACGGAAAGTCCGAGCCCGACCCCTTTACCCTCCTTTTTTGTGGTGTAAAAAGGTTCAAAGAGTTTGGAGAAGTCCTCCTTCGGTATACCAGGCCCAGAGTCTTTAATTCGGACCACAATCTGTTTATTCTTTCTATCATGCTTTGTTTCAATGCTAATTAAACCGCCATTAACGGCCGATAAGGCTTCAGCTGCATTTGAGACAAAATTCATAAGGACCTGCTGGAGTTGGTCACCTGCTCCGACAATTGAAGGCAGGGAAGGATCCAGTTTTGTTTCAACCTTTATCCTATTTAGTTTGAAAAGATTTGAATTCAACAAGAGCGTTTTTTCTATGAGCAGGTTGATGCTCAGTTGTTGCAGCTCAATTTTGGATTGCCTGGAGAATGCAAGTAGGTTGGAGACAATTCGGCTGATTCGTCTGGTCTCAGTTTCCATGAGATCCAGATATTGGATAATCTGCTCATCTGGTTGATGATCATCTTTATTTTTTTTAACAGAATCTTCTTGAATCATCTTTTTAATCAGCATGGAGAAGTTTAGTATGCCTGCAATCGGATTATTGATCTCATGCACAACTGATGCGGACAGTTTTCCTAAAGAGGCCATCTTATCCTGGTGAAGTAGTTTGTTATGGGATTCCTGAAGCTGCATAGTACGCTCCTCAACCATCAGCTCCAGGCGTCTGGTAATTTCTGCCTCCTCAAGTTTTTCTTTTGTAATATCACGACTAATTTCCACAAATTTTGAAATTTTGCCACTTTTTTCCCACACAGGAAAAGTTTTAACCTCCACATAACGACGCTCTCCATTATCTTTAGTCCTGGTTCTAATAATTTGGTGAGGCCTTTTGTTCCGGATCACCTCATTTAAAGGGCAAATCCTGTTTTCAATTGCACACTTGTAGTCAATGTTGTAGAAAATCTTGTGACATTTATTTCCAATCACCTGCTCAGGCTTATAACTCATTTTCTTTAGAAATGCATCATTGACCTCGATAATCTCAAGATCCGGATTAATAACCACGATAAAGTCCTGAATGCCGTTTAAGATTGTTTCAACCTCTTCGTTTCTTTGCCTCAACTTGCGTGCTTCAAAAGCAACGGATTTCCAGAAAAGTTCAAATGCCTGATAGGAAAGGACACGTATATCAGAAGGTTTGGTTTTAAGGATGTCGTCCTGAACATGCTTGTCAGGAGTCAAAATAGTAATTAGGTGAATATTATATTTGGGGTCATAAAGATCGTGATAATCATTGAGAGTTATTAGACCTATTTTTCGAGCGAGCACTATACCATGAGCTTCCGGATCAGTGTCTGCAACAGCTACAATACGTGCAT
Source organism: Desulfobacteraceae bacterium (assembly GCA_030619585.1). Taxonomy (GTDB): domain Bacteria; phylum Desulfobacterota; class Desulfobacteria; order Desulfobacterales; family SURF-7; genus JAUXBD01. The sequence continues at coordinate 68 of JAUXBD010000002.1, read as the reverse complement.
TAAACTCTTTCATATTGTATTCCTGAGAGCTCTTTTCAATGACCTCTGTGCAATAGTTGCCGCCTCCG
>JAUXBD010000177.1 GCA_030619585.1 Desulfobacteraceae bacterium | reverse complement strand
GCATTTCAACAGGCAAAAACTGAAGCGTCAGATTTATGATAACAACCGATGCATTTTTTATCCTTACATCCTGAATATTTTTGCACTCAAGTTTTATGTTTTTATTTTCTATCTTGTCTTCCAGGCGTTTCTCATATGCCAGAAGCATTGACTCAGAATTGTCAACAGCTATCATCTCAAACGGTTGCCCTCTCATGTCAAACAGAAGCTGCATGCCATAATTACCGTTTGAACATCCAAGATCATATATACGGGTTCCCTTCTGATAATACTTGACTGTCAACTGTGCTTGTCTTTGCACTGTTTCCCTATACAGGGGCACAGAACGTTTCAGCATATCATCAAATACTTGGGCAACATCTTCATTAAACTCAAAAGGAGGAATGTTATCTTTTTTCTCTGAATATAGGGTATCTTTTTTCATGAAAAATATCAAAACCTTCACATATGAATAACCACTCCGGATGGCAGGTCTTCGCCGAATATGGCGCTCTCCTCCTGTCTTTCCATGGGGACGACCTCTTTTAGGAGTCTCGTATGGGAGGTGCAATTGTTTTCACACATCCACTCAATCACCTCTTCTATCATCACAGGATCAAGATCCCTTGTTCTGTCACCGGTCCTTCGCGACATTTGTGCGAGGGCGTTAGCCACAGATTTTGCATCACGCCATTTTACCGCAATGATCTTTTTTATCCACAAAGACACCTCGTAAGGCGGCACCACCTTGTTTGTCGGGCCGTAAAGAAGCTCCCTTGCCCCTATGCGGGAAATTGCCCAGAAATGCTGGGGCCGGCTTTTTTTCTGTTTAAGCTCTGACAGGAAATACCTCCCCCATTTAATCTTGTCCTTGACAGAACACTTTTCCATATTGGCAATTGTCATCCATATCTCAAGAAGTGGCTGGGGAGGAATATTTTTCTTAGCCCCTTTTTTAGGAACGATGACAGAAGTGAGATCCTGAAGAAACTGCCGTTGCTGTCCTGCTGTCAATCCTCCGGCCACCCTTCTCCACATGATCCACCACTCTGCAGCATTTTGTGGATTTTTTGAAAACAAAGATCCTTTCTTGTATATCTTCCACAGCTGATTTATGCGCTGCTTATCAAAACTATCCCCAAAACCAGGTCGCATGCAAAACCCGGCAAAATTCAACCATCGTATTTCAAATGCAGAAGAAACTTTGCGGGAATCTATGTTCTTTAAGAGTTGATCCGATAAGCTACGGATAAGCCCAATGGGCCATCTCCCCCTTGGCCTTTGTACTATATTCTCAATATCTTTGCCCAAAGTCTCAAGGAGTCTGCTGTCTGACCTGTTTGAAAAAGTTTTTCTTATTGCATCGCTGCAATCTTCAATAACTACTTGGTCAAAAACTTCCTCATCTTCAACACCCGGGGCCATGGAAGCATCCCGAAGTTGAAACTGCATCTGCCAGCGGTGATTGCTCACAAGAGATTTACACCACAAGGCAAGGCTGCCTATCTCTGTATAATCTGCCTGGACATTAATCGGTATGCTTGTCTTAACCCCCTTTTGCCCAAACTGGATAATTGTTCGAACCGGGGGCAAGGCAGTAAGGGAGTTATCTATCGCAACAAGATCGCCGCTTTGATCACCGGAACGAAAACTTGAGCTGTAGATATCAAAGCTTACCGGCTGGTTTGCAAGCACTTCAAATTTTCTATCTTTAAGTTCTATACTTGATCCCTCCTCAAGCCCCCTTTCAACAAGACACATGGCATATCGTTTTTTATCTATATCCGCGCTGTCCTTTTTAGTTATGCCAAGATAATATCCCCTTGCACTTCCGCTCCCCACCTTCACGCCCTCACCTGTTTTAACCAGGCCGTAATATGATGCTCCTAATGCAACAGAAAGGTCAGGATCAGGATTTTCAAGAACTCCGGGAAGAGAAACATCATCTTCCTTAAACCAGCAGCGTATTGCGCCTCGTATCCTCTCCTGGATCACGGAAGGCTTTAATGAGCCACCGTTAAAAAGGATCAGGTCCGGCTTTGAATCTTTTCCAAGAATCTTTTGCACATCATGTTTATGCTGCTCAAGAAACCACCCAAGATGCCTGGTTATTTCCGGCACCTGTTCATAGGGCAGCCCAAATTCCGTTATTCCTTTTCTTGTCACAGCTCTTTTGGATGTTTTGGGCTCAACAAATGGGAAAAACCCATCAAGAACCGTCTTTTCCAGGTTTTTCCTTTCAAGGGTGGCTGAAACAGTATTGGAGATAAGTTTGCTTCCTGCTCCCATTATGGTGATCTTTTCAGAATCTTTTTTTCCGTCAAGGATATTCTCCTTTGCCTGCCTGCACTGGTGGCAAAGTGTCTTCCACATGTCGCCGCTCAAGGAGGATCTGTTTTTCCCAAAGCCCTCTTCAACCACTCTTGCCAGGGCAAGGTCTATGTTATCTCCTCCTAGGATAAGGTGGTCTCCCACGGCGATGCGTTCAAAGCAAAGAGTCCCCTTTTTCTTTGTTAAAGTAATAAGAGTAAAATCAGTAGTACCTCCACCAACATCACATACAAGGATAAGCTCATTTTCCTTTACATATTTACTCCAATCATGCTCATGGGATGCAAGCCAGCTATAAAATGCAGCCAGGGGTTCCTCCAGCAAAGTTACGTTTTTTAATCCGGCAATAGTTGCCGCCTCAATTGTAAGGTCTCTGGCAACTTCATCAAATGAAGCGGGGACTGTTATTATTATAATCTGGTTTTCAAGATATAGTTCCTCGTCATCTTTTTTAGTAAAATTCCATGCCTTTTTAATATGGGTTAGATACAAGGAAGTTGCATCAATGGGAGAGACTTTGGCCACATCTCCACCGGATCCCCAGGGCAGAATCTTGGCCTTTCTATCCACATTGTCGTGGCAGAGCCAGCTCTTGGCAGAGGAGACAAGCCTTGCAGGAACCTTTGCTCCATGGTCCCTTGCAAACAGACCGGCAAAATTTTTCTCATCAGTTTCCCATGGGATTGCTATTGCATCTTTTGATATGTCGTACTCTCCCGGAATATAAAGAAAAGATGGAAGCACAGACATTGGGCCGGTCTCTCCCGGGCCCACAAGCTGGGGGACCTCAAATATCTTAATTCGTGACTGGGTTGTCTGTTTTCCCAAAGGTCCATTCTGACCTGGTTCCGGCTGATCTGGCTCCGGCAAAAGCTCCACATAGGATACAGCCGAGTTTGTTGTGCCCAGGTCAATTCCTATAACATAACGTTTTTTCTCAAGCTCCAAAATCGTTTCTCTCCCGCACGTTGAATTCAAGTTTCCATCTTTGACCGCTGTCCTTTGCTACGCACCAGAACTCAAGCGTGCCCACCGCAGTTACCTTTATTTCGATCGTAACAGGAACAACGCTTCCCTTTTCTCCATCCAATATGGTTTCGATGGAAGTTATCTCCTCTATCTCCTCTTCCCAATGTTCTACCATTGTTCCTATCTCATCGTCATGACGTATTGATGATTCCATGAGATCAAACTTCACAGGTTCGCCAACAACAAGAACGAACTCCTTTTTAGAAAGCATTGCATCTGTGCCTTCCTCCATGCCGAAAGGTGCAACGCACAGGGCTTTTACAGGCGGGGGCATGCCGGGAACAGCCGGCATTGATGCTGCCACACCTATATAGTATGAACGGCCAAGTCCGCCCCTTATACGAATACCCCCCTCCTGTCTTATGATGCCGTAGTATGCAGCGCCCCTTGCAACGGAAAGATCAAAATCGGTTGTTTCTATTTCCCTGACAGATGTTTGTCCGGCTTCATGAAAACTGTTCCCAGGGGTCTCGTCAGACCGGCCCCAGGATACAAGCAGGTCTTTTATCCTTTTTCTCACCTGGGGGGCTTTCATCACCCCACCGTTAAAAAATATGGCTGTGGGAATTTCAGGCTTGCCCCCTGCCCTTCGGCCGATAAATTTAGCAAGATTACGTGTTACGGAAGGGTCTGACTCATAGGAGAGGCCAAGCTCTTTTATGCCGGTCTTTTGCTGTACAATAGGTCTGTCTGTAATACTGCATTCGGGAAAAAAACCGTCCAGAATAAGACTTTCCACTTCTTTGGCCGATATCTTGGTTTTAATTGTCCCACCTATAAGGCTGCTGCCACGCCCTAAAATTGTCAGGGGAAATTCTTGGTTTTCAGAATTGATAAATATCTTTTCCTTTGCCTTACGGCAACTGTGTATAAGACCTCGCATCTGCCATGAGTCAAGCTTTACGCCTTTTTTTGCCATTGCGTTTGACACATAATAAGCAAGGGCCAGATCCATATTGTCACCGCCCACAAGAAGATGGTCGCCCACTGCTATGCGCTCAAGGGCAAGCTCTCCATTATCCGCCAGAACACGTATAAGAGAAAAATCACTTGTACCGCCGCCCACATCACATATCAGAACAAGGTCCCCCTCTTTAACAATATCCCGCCATCTGTCCCCTGCCGCCTCTATCCAGGAGTAAAAAGCTGCCTGGGGCTCTTCAAGCAAAGTGATGTTCTCAAGCCCCGCCATCTTTGCAGCCTTTACAGTCAACTCCCTTGCAACGGCGTCAAAAGATGCCGGTACTGTGAGAAAAATATCCTGGTTTTCCATTTTAAGGGTTTCATCTTGGGTGGCCATCTCCTGGTTCCAGGCGCAACGAATGTGCTGCAAGATAACCGAAGATGCTTCAACAGGGG
>JAUXBD010000100.1 GCA_030619585.1 Desulfobacteraceae bacterium | reverse complement strand
CCCGACCCACTGATTACAAATCAGTAGCTCTGCCAGCTGAGCTACGTTGGCTCGTGTTAATTCTCTCCTATACAACTACTTCCTAAAAGGATAGTAGCTTAAAGAACTTCTTCTTGTATCAACCTACAGCCCACATATCAAATGCGTTTATTGAAGATATTTTGCATTTAACCGGCATTAAGCCCTAATTAAAAGTCATATTTACGTTTATATGGATATTATCGCTTTATTACTCATAATTATATCTATTTTCGATGAATTTGACCAGTTCGAACTTTTTACAAACACTTATTTACCCTTTTAAGACATAATACCTTGACATACAACACCACGTTTCTATAATCGGTTTCAAAAAATTTTGAATTTTGTATATATGGAAGATTGCTTCTTTTACACCACCAATTTAAGAAAGAATTTATAATGGCATATTTACGCTTTTTAGTTCTGTTTTTCACTGCTCTGTTTTTAATTTTCGGATGCGCTGCAACATCGCAAAAAATGTCTTCGACCCCTGCTAAAGCTGCAACCGATAGAGCTTCAGCCATGGCAAAAGACCAGGGGGCAATCCATTCCACCTCCTTTGAACCATATGAAACCAAGGTTGATGCATCTGATATGCAGGATTACATATCTCCTGAAACAAATGCAGATATAACCGAGAAACCTTCCACCGCCTCACCCGAAACTTCCGGAAATGGTCTTTCGCAAACTAACGACCCTGACACAGACAACACATTACCAGAGATAAGCGTACAACCAAATCTTGATAAAGCTCTTGAATACTGCCAGGCGTCACAGGGATTCTGGCAGGCGGGTGAATTTGAAAATGCCATACAGGCGCTTGATCAGGCATATTCCTTCATAATAAAGGTAGAAACCCATGACACACCAAAACTGATTCAGCAAAAAGAAGACATACGTTTCATGATCTCAAAGCGCATTCTTGAGATATACGCTTCACGCAACACGGTTGTTAATGGCAACTATAATGCTATTCCCATTACAATTAACAAACATGTTCAAAAAGAGATCGACCATTATACAACAGGAAACGGAAGAATCTTCTTTATTGAATCATACAAACGCTCCGGAGGTTACAGGCCGAAAATGGTTGCAGCTCTCATGGAAGCCGGCCTTCCGACTAGTTTGTCATGGCTTCCGCTTATCGAAAGCGGGTTCAAGATACGAGCGCTTTCAAGAGCAAGGGCCTTGGGCCTTTGGCAGTTTATCCCTTCCACAGGATACAAGTTCGGCTTAAAACGAAATATGTATATTGATGAACGGCTTGATCCTGAAAAAGCAACCAGAGCTGCCGTATCCTATCTAAAAGAACTTCATCAAATTTTTGGAGACTGGACAACTGTTCTTGCAGCCTATAACTGTGGAGAGGGAAGAGTTCTTCGCGTAATCAGAAGCCAGAACGTAAATTACCTGGACAATTTTTGGGATCTATATGAAAAACTGCCCAGGGAAACCGCAAGGTATGTTCCAAAATTTCTTGCCACACTTCATATTGTAAACAACCTTGATAAGTACGGACTTGACCCCATGGTAACTGACTCACCCATGGATTATCAGACAATAGAAATCTCAAAGCAGGTTAGTCTGGAGGCTATTGCTGATAAAATAGGTGTCTCAAAAAAACTTATTGCAGATCTCAACCCTGAACTCCGGCATAAGATCCTGCCCCCTGACACCTACCCACTTAAGATTCCTCCTGAAAAAAAAAGGATGCTACTGACTGCAATAGATGAAATCCCTGTGACCTCTCCTCCCAGAAGCTCCTTTGTGTATCATAGGGTAAGGCGAGGCCAAACCCTGTCAACCATTGCAAAAAGATACAAAACAACCACCAAGCGAATTGCACGGGCAAACAACATAAAGAGACGTAATTATATTGTCGCAGGCAAACTCCTAAAAATACCTATTCCGGGCGCAAATGCACCCAAAACCTACAAGCGCGCTAAAGCATCACAACATATTGTAAAAAGAGGCGATTCCCTCTGGCTTATTGCAAAGAAATACGGCTCAACAACAAGAAAGATACAAAGAGCAAACAACCTTTCAACAACAAAACTACATGTCGGACAGATTTTGAATATTCCGGGTTATAAAGATAAGAAAGCAACACTGAAAAATATTGGAAAATATATTGTAAAATCGGGTGACAACCCGGTTATGATTGCAAGACAGCATAACATGTCCCTGGATCAGCTTCTTACATTAAATCATTTATCCAAAATGAGCAAAATTTTTCCAGGTCAGGAGCTATATGTGAATAAAATTAATTGAACCGGTTTAACCAATCCAACAAATAAAACCAACCCAACCAATTTAACCAGCTTAACCGATAAAACTATTTTGCCACAAGATGGCTGATAGCTCCTTCCAAGCCGTCAAGAGAGAGCTCAAACATGGGAAAAATCTGTCTAATGGCATCGACAGTCATTGTATAATGCCACATATGTGACGGGACGGGGTTCAGCCATACATTGTGTGGAAAAGACGCAGCCATAAACTGCAAACGCTCTATGCTAGGCCGACCGCTTCTTGTATCCACATAGATAGAACCGTCAGACGACATTAACTCATAGGGGGCCATACTTGCATCCCCGACCATGATCAGTCTTGTATCAGGATCCACGCGCACAAACTCATCAACATTTAAAGGTTTTCTGTGTCTGGCAGGATCCTCCCACAGGGTATCATACACCGTGTTGTGAAAAAAGTAGGTTTTCACATCCTTGAACTGGGCTCTTGCATAATCAAAAAGGGTCTGGACAACCGGGATAAACGGATCCATTGACCATCCGCCGTTGTCTATGGCAAGTATTACCTTGAGCCTATCCTTTAAACCCCTGTCAAAGACAATTTCAATCTCTCCGCCGTTTTTTATGGTATTGTAAATAGTGGAATCAATGTTTACCTGATCCTTAGGCCCTGACGGAATCAAGTTGCGAAGATGTTTTAAGGCCTCTCCGATTGTGGCTTGTGTAAGCGGGCCTGTATGTGAATAATCCTTGTACCTTCTTTCCAGGGCTACCTTCACAGCAGATTTGTTCCTGGAGACACCCCCCACGCGCATACCGCCCGGATGATTGCCTGAATGACCCACAGGAGAGGTTCCGCCGGTTCCGATCCATTTACTACCGCCATCATGTCGCTCTGTCTGTTCCTTGAGCCGTTTCTTAAAATACTCTATAAGCTCTTCAGGCGTAAGCTTGCTCAGTTCAGACTCCTCCATCCCGAGCAGATCGGCAAGTTCTTTGGGGTTTTTCAACCATTCATCTAACATACTTCTTAGCAGGGCATCAACTTCAAGGCCCATGTCTTCAGGCAGAGCTACGCCTTGAAAATGGTGGGCAAACACCTGGTCAAAAAGATCAAAATACCGCTCACCTTTAACAAGAATGGTCCTCGAGGATGTGTAGAAATCATCAATTGAGTTGATAAGCCCCTTGCTTAGAGCCTTCTGAAGGGTCAAAAATGAGGTTGGACTAACAGGAACCCCCACCTCTTTTAATGTATAGAAAAAGTTATTAAACATGGATTAGTTACATTGGTTATACTAGTTAAATTGGTTTAATTGGTTGAATTAGTTTGTTGATCAAGTTGGTTATGTTGAATTGGCTACTCATCCTTATCTCAACCAATCCAACGAATCAAACCAGTACAACTAATACAACTGTCTTTTGCTCTCTAAAACATCCTGCGACGGTTAACGCTTTGCATGGCCAAACCGTAATCCTCGCTTTTCTTAAACAGAACCCCCAGAAACGGGACCTCGCCCTTAGCAAGCTTTTTTGGCTTAAAATCAGGGTCTGCGCCAAGCGCCCTTATCCAGTTTATCAGTTCCCTGGTGGCGGGTTTTTTTTCAACCCTGTCAAGCTCCCGAAGCCTGTAAAATGTCTCTATGGCATTGTCTGTGAGCATGGAGTCTATATCCGGAAAATGGACATCTATTATCTTTCTCATCATCTTTGGATCGGGAAAAGCAATATGGTGAAAATTGCACCTGCCTAGAAAAGGGTCTGACAAATTTTTCTTTGCATTGGATGTGATTATGAATACAGGACGATTCTTTGCCCTTATGGTCTTGTCGATTTCGATAATATCAAACTCCATCTGGTCAAGAACATCCAGCATGTCATCCTGAAAATCTGTATCAGCCTTGTCTATCTCATCAATCAAGAGCACGGTCCTTGTATCTGAAGTAAAAGCCTGTCCGATTTTCCCCATCTTTATATATTCTTCTATATTGCTAACATCCCTTTTGGAATCTCCGAAGCGACTGTCGTTGAGCCGTGTAAGTGTATCATATTGATAAAGTGCCTCAACGAGCTTCATGCTTGATTTTACATTAAGTACAATAAGGGGCATCTTCAGGTTCTCTGCTATGGAATGGGCAAGCATGGTCTTGCCTGTGCCAGGTTCCCCTTTAAGCAAAAGCGGCATCTCAAGGGCCATTGATATATTTACAATCTTCGCCAGTTCATCATCAAGAACATACTGGGTTGCGCCTTTGAACTCCTTGTTTTCCTCTCTTCTATTCATTAAAACGCCTCAACTTCCGGTTGTATGTTATGGGGTTTAGGCCCCGTAAATGGAGACTAACCCGCATTTCTCACGGGCTAAATACCCTGCCTTACTTTTTCCGACAGTTCCTTTGTCATCCTAAGCACCTTGGTTGCGTTGTCAAGACTTAGGGAGCCAGTTCCGCAACTGGGAGTTATAAGTGATTGAGACAAAATCTTTGATCTTTCAATCCCGATATGTTCAAACTTTTCAACTCTTTGTTCCCATTTAGTCACCAGTGATTCTGTGTCTTCGGCTTCAACATCCTTAACATCTAAAGTGGGAACAATTCCTAAAGCCAGTATGCCGCCTTTTTCCACAAATTTTTTCACCTGATCTTCGTACAGAACAAATCTGTCAAAATAAGCGTATGCATCAAAACTGATTATATCAACTGAAGAGTCTAAAAGAAGATCCCACTGGGCATTTGCACAAACATGTATTCCTGCAAGCCCCCCTTCTGCATGCACAGCATCAATCACTTCATCAAAACAAGCTGCAATCTCTTCAGCAGATATGCTGATAAATGCAGATGAACCAAACCCGGTAAGTGCGGGTTCGTCAAAAAACATAATAACCGGGCTATTAAACCTTGAAAGCTCTTTTACCTGCCACCTGGCGCACATTGCCAGTTGCTTAACCACTGCATCCCTCACCTGTTCGTTGTAAAAAACAGCTTTTCCGTCCTGATCAGGAGTTCCTGTGCCAATGGTTACAGGGCCTGTTATCTGCCCTTTTACAGCAACAGGTGGCGTTGAAAGGGTTTCAACATATTCAAGAAACGTAAAAAAGCCCTTGGCTGTCTTTTGGGTAAGGGCAAACCTGGAATCGGTCAAATCAGCCACACCTTCTGTAACTGCAATATAATCTTCATAAAAGCTTAAAAGCCGGGTTTCAAAATCTTGGGCAGTTGTATCTATAAAAGCCTTGTTATCCTTATGGGTAAACCCCGGCAGCCCTTCCATAAACTGCACCATCATGCCCTCCTCCTTATAATAAGGGAGTTGGACCCACAAAGGGATCTCCGGGGTATACTCCACCACAAGTTTTATCGCCTCTTTATGGTCATCCATTGGAAGGCTTCCTATGAGTGCAGGAAGACAGTTTGCCTTAAAGTTCACATTCATAAATCAAGCCCCTTAATCTCTTAGATATAATTCAGCCATATGAATACCCAGGTATGAACTGCTCCAGGGCGAAACCTTCACCCAGAACGCCCTTCTTTCTTCTACTGCCCTGCGTTCAGAACCAGATCTTTGATGCATGATCTCAGGTGGGACACGGCTGATCATTTTCCGTCTATCATTACCCGAACGCCTGTCCAGGCCGGACCTGTTCATATGTTCGTCAATCATAAAAGCACCCCCCCCTTTGTATGAATTCATTATAATTTACTTATATAATAAGTGCACTATCAAAAGCAAAATCTTTCTTGCCCTATGGATGCAATTCAAAGTGTAAGAAAATAATTAACTCAAGATAAAGGTAAATCACCTACCACCCGTAGAACGGGTGGTTTGGTGAAGACCTCTCGAAAAGGCTATGAACGTCGAACATCGAACGCTTGT
>JAUXBD010000115.1 GCA_030619585.1 Desulfobacteraceae bacterium | reverse complement strand
GGGGTAATGGTAAGAAAATGGAGTAGAGGGAAGCTATGGTGTCAACAATACGTAAAATATTATTATCCGGCCTGTTTAAAATATTTAGAACTATTGCCTATAATACAAACGGCATGTTCAGGGAGTTTCAGGGAGGGGCGATTATATCGTCGGAGAAACTGAAAATTAGTTGACCCTAATTTACTATTTATCTCAGTGCTTGCACCCCGACAATAGGCGGGGTATTTGCTTTTTTTTAATAATCTGCGCTAATCTGTGTAATCTGCGGATGAAAAGGTTTTTATGTCTATAGGGATAGAGGGTGGCATCTTAAATATTAAACATTTACATACAATTTTTTATTATATAAGAATCTAACACATATAGAATCGTTGATATGTAGACTGTTTTAAATCAAGATAAAAACATTTTTGAATGTAAAATATCAAAAAAAGGGGGATGGAATGGTTACAATCGAGGAAAAGCAGGCCTTGAAAAAACAGCTTGTTTCCAGTCTTAAGGGGGAAAAGGATATCCGCAAGGTTGTTATTTTCGGATCATTTCTAACCTCTGACAGCCCGAAGGATATGGATGTGGCTGTTTTCCAGGAAAGCTACGAGGGATATATAAAGCTTGCAATGAAATACAGAAAAATGACAAGAGCGGTTTCAAAAAGAATTCCAATTGATATTTTCCCGGTAAGACCCGATGCCGGTGATGCATCGATCCTTTCGGAAATCGAAAACGGAGAGGTGGTCTATGAAAAATGAAACAAAAACATGGCTGGATTATGCTGCTGAAAATATAGAATCCGCCCGGGTGTTGCTGGATAGTAACCTTTTCAACTCCTGCCTGCAGAATGTTCAGCAATGTGTTGAAAAGCTGCTGAAAGCTGTTTTGGTGGAACTTTCTGCCAAACCCATTAAAACCCACAGCATCTCCAGGCTAAAGCAGGCACTGGCAGATAAAGGTTTGGAGGCACATATTACCGATGATGAGTGCGATCTCCTCGACACTATTTTTTGCCCTCTAAATATCCTATTGGCAGTATTATTCCCGATTATGAGCCGGATGCCGATATTTGCCAAGAGTGTATGGAGGTTGCCCGGCGTGTGGAAAAAACCGTAAAAGAAATTTTAGCAAAAATCGAGGACAAATAAACCATGGGCAGTGATATGAAAAATAAAACCCGTCTGATTTTAAATGGAGCATCTATCCTGCATTTATTGGAAAAGAGAAAGAACCTGAATGGCTTTTTTACCATTCAATATCTTTTTTCGGACATAAAGGGAAAACACATTTCGAAATTTACTCCTCCACGACATGGGAGCTGACCATGAAGAAGTTTTCATAAATAATTGTTCTGCTAACTATGAATACTCAGAGCAAAGATAAAAGTAGCTTATTACGTTTGTGTCAATAGTGGATTCTACCCCATATACACAGACAGCAAATCGTTTCTTGCATTTATATGCTGAAAGGTAATCTGGATAAGGTCTCCCGGAACCAGGTGCATGCCGGATGTAAGGGGCAGTTTGCATTCAACCATGTATGCGGTGATTACTATTATATAGTTGTTTCTCCGCTTATCTATGACAATGGCATCCTCTTTTGTACCGGTTTTGCCCTCAAGAAATTTCAAAACCCAGTACCTGTGCCTCCGGAACTGAAGTCTTCCTGCAGCGGCAACAGGCTGGAGTAAAACCTGAATCATATTTTTAATAGCCCCCTCGCTATAAGGGTCCTCAAGACCAAGAACTGCCCGTATCTGGCGCTGTGTGGCCAGGTCAAAATACTTGCGTATGGGTGAAGTGGCTGTTACATAGGCATCAAGACCAAGCCCCGAATGGTGTTCAGGCCAGGGTCCAAGCACACCCCTGCTTAGCAGTCTTCGTTGTGCCCAATTTTCAAACAAAGACCCCTTATCATTTTTAAGAATGCGCTCTTTTGGCCCAGGCTGGGACCTGAAGACGGCAGGAATATTGTTGTCTCCTAAAAATTTTGCCATAATCCAGTTGGCAAGAATCATCATTTCAGCAACTAGCATTCGTCCAGGGCTTTCCCTGTTCACCTGGTTTAGGATAACTTCACCATTTTCAAGAAGCCTGATGTTAATTTCAGGCAAAGTTATCTGGATAGCTCCGGCATCCAATCTTTTACGTCTGAAACTTACGGCAAGTTCATAAAGAGCTGTAAGCTCCTCATCCTCTCCTACTATATTGTCTGCATCAAAGTATGTGAGCTGGCGTTTTACCTTTACTATGCTTGGCAGGATTTCATAATCTATTACATTAGCAAGGGGGCTAAGCAGGGCAAAGATACTGATGGTCGGGCGAAGTTCACCTGCCTTGAGGCTGCATATGTTGCCGGAAAGAGCAGCGGGCAGCATCGGTATATACTGGTCAGGCATATATATGGATGACCCCCTGGTAAGCGCATTCTTATCTAAAACGTCTCCCCTTTTTATAAAATAACCCACATCCACGATATGCACACCCAGGCGATAGTTCATCCCTTCCTTTTCAATGCTCAGTGCATCGTCAAAGTCATGTGTGGATGGCCCGTCTATAGTCATGATTGGCAGGTGAGTTAAGTCTTTACGCTTTTGATTGTCTACGAGATGTTTCAAAGATGCAACAAGTTCGTTTGCGTTTTCTTCAACTTCAGGTGAAAAAGCCTGGGGGGTTTCGAGTCTATGCAGATCGAGATTCTCATTTTTTTCCCACACACCAAGCTTGACAAGGAGCTTAAATATACTGGAATCTAATTCAACTCCTGCCTTTGCAAGAATTGCCTTGCCAAGGTTAAAGTGTTTGCTCTCCTTTCCAAAAAGGTAAACGGACTTTAAAATTTCAACGATCTCAGACAGCTCTTCTTCCGGTAATGTGGCGCCATCTGTTAATGCACTTTTCAGCCACTTGCCGCCCTGCTCAACTAGCCTTTCTTTTCGGGCAGCTTTATTTTTTTGAAATATAATCTTTTCAACCTGATCCTCCGAGTTGGGCATAAAACTGTCAAAACCGAATTTAAAATAGACCCTGTTTTCAAAAAAAGACCGTACAACCGCAGACTCATGATCATCTGAAGAAGATGAGGAGAAACATAACTGGGTCATTGTTGCGAGATCTATGGGCTTTTGCTCTGTGTTGAGGACCTCCCAAAGTTCCTTTATGTCGATAGTTGCCATAATGTTTTTACGTTTTTGTGCTGTGGCTTTTAAGGATTGTATAAGGTCGTTTCTGCTGGAAGATATATCAAACGATGTCCCGCACTTATGGGAAAGCCGGCCTGCTGAAATATTTATTTCACGGTTGGTTTCAGACAGAAGCCTTAGCCTTTTATCTTTGACTTCAAGAATAACAGCGCATATAATTTTTTGGTCGTCTATATATTCAACAATATTTCCCGGTTTCATAGTCAGTTTCATAATCAGGAGACTTTATCAATCAGGATGGCAAAAGTCAATGTGAGGCAAAACAGAAAATAGGAAAAAAATTAGAGGAGCACTTTACTTGTAAGGTATCATGGTAATGAGACAATGAAAGCCTTTGGCTTGATTAAACCATATTTTATAAAAAACCGGACCCAAATTATTTTCGGGATCATAAGCCTGATTGCTGTGGATTTCCTTCAGCTTTTTATACCCAGAATAGTTAAAAGAGCCGTTGATGATCTTACCGCGCTTCAGATTGATGCTAAGAAGCTTTTTGTATATGCCCTGTACATTGTTTGCGCAGCTGCCCTGATATCTGTGTTCAGGTATATTTGGCGACACTGCCTTATAGGAACATCAAGGCGCATTGAAGAGGGGTTGCGAAATAACCTTTTTAGCCATATTCAAACCCTGTCGGCATCCTATTTCGGCCGGATGAAGACCGGTGATATTATGGCACATGCAACCAATGATATTAAAAATATACAGATGGCTGTCGGCATGGGCATGGTTGCCATGACCGATGCCATTGTCCTTGGTATCGCCACAATCGGTTTTATGCTGTATATAGATGTGGAACTCACTTTGTTTGCACTGATCCCTGCTCCGTTCATTGTAGTTAGCACCAAACTTTTCAGTAAAAAGATGCACCTGCGATACCTGGATGTCCAGGGGGTGTTTGCTGATCTTACAGAGGTGACAAGGGAGCGGTATGCTGGTATTCGCATAATAAAGGCGTTTAACAGGGAGAAAGAAGAGTCAGCGGCAATTGAAGAGATATCAAAAAAGTATATTGGCAAAAATCTCAAGCTGGTGAAGGTTATAGGAGCATTCTTCCCCCTGATGCTCTTTTTTACGAACTTAAGCCTTGGTTTTGTAATTTTGTTTGGCGGCAGGCAAACTATCCTGAAGGTTATATCCCCCGGAGACCTTATCGCTTTTATCAGCTATCTTGGTTTGCTAACATGGCCCATGATGGCAATGGGCTGGGTTACAAACCTGGTACAAAGGGGTCGGGCATCTTTAGACAGGATCAACAAAATACTTTTAACAATGCCTGAGATAGATGATATGCCGGGGGCGAAATCCTTTGCATCAATAAAACTTGGGATTGCTTTTAACAATGTTTCATTTTCCTACACCCCTGATGACATAACCCCTGTTTTGTCCAAGATCAATTTTTCGCTTGACCTGAACCAGACTCTGGGCATTGTGGGGCCTCCGGGTAGCGGCAAGTCAACAATTGTAAGCCTTATTCCCAGACTTTTTGATGTAAATAAAGGATCCATAACCATAGACAAAATTGATTCCCGCCAGATAAAAATCAATGACCTCAAATCTCTTATCACCTTTATGCCCCAGGAACCTTTCTTGTTTGCCGGTTCAATCAAAGACAATATCTCATTTAACGACGACTCAATAGATGAAGAAGAACTCATAAAGGCTGTAAAAATGGCATCCCTGTATAACACGATAAAGTCTTTTCCGCATGGTTTTGATACTATTGTGGGTGAAAAAGGGGTTATTCTGTCAGGAGGGCAAAAGCAGCGAGTTGCTCTTGCCAGAACATTGATACGGCAGGCACCCATCTTGATACTGGATGATCCCATCAGCCAGGTTGATGCCAGGACAGGGGCGGCCATCATAGATACCATCAGGTCAGTTGCAGGGGGCCGAACCGTCATAATTGTTTCCCATCGATTGTCCGCTGTAAAAGATGCAGACCGGATTATCGTGATGGAAAAAGGCCGCATTGCAGAATCCGGCACCCACAACGAATTGATTGCGTTAGACAGGTATTATGCAAGGACTTTTCGCCTGCAGGAGATTGAAGAGGAAAACAATGCAACTTGATATTGGTAATTATGAGGAGGAAGTCCTTGGCAAGCCCTATGATGCAAGGCTGATAAATAGGTTGTTTCCTCTTGTGAAGCCATACAAGGTCTGGTTTTTCTTTTCCATTGTCATTGTGGTCTCCATAACACTGCTAAGTCTTTTGGTGCCCTATATTACAAAAGAAGCAATAGACAGGTATATCGTACCTGTGGAAGATGGAAACCCTGACCTAAAAGCAAGGTTTCTGAAGGTTGCCATCAATGATCCCAAAATAAAGGATAGGGTTCTTAAATATGAAGGCCTGTTTAAGATAGAGGCTGACCATGCTTTTATCCGGTTTGATAAGCTGGCCCTTGTTGAAAAAGATGATCTGGCGGTTTTTAGAAAAGATGATATTTCCGGCGTTTTCTGGGCTGCCGCCCTTCTTTTGCTGGTTGTGTGTTTCAATTATGTCATGAACTTTGTTCAGATGATGGTGATGGAGTACACCGGCCAGATGATCATGCATGATTTAAGGATGAAGGTATACAGACACATCCAGGGCCTGTCCGTATCCTTTTTCAACAAAAATCCAATTGGCCGGCTTGTCACACGCACGACCAACGAT